>JASJGO010000104.1:0-2693 GCA_033791505.1 Cycloclasticus sp. | reverse complement strand
GCCCATGGCGCGAAAGGCCGGTGTGGTTGTCGGTGTTGAAGGTGAAGAGAGCTTGGTGGAACGTGCGCGCGAAAATGCGCAACGCAATAATATTCAAAACGCCGAATTTTATATGGCCGACCTCAATGGCGATCTCGCCGCGCAACCCTGGTACGGCGAAGGCTTCAATAAATTATTGCTAGACCCGCCGCGTAGCGGTGCAGCTGTGGTTGTCGAAAAACTACCGCAACCCCTGCCTGAACGCATTGTTTATGTGTCCTGCGACCCTGCCACCCTGGCGCGCGATGCCGGCGTGCTAGTCAATCAGCATGGTTACACGCTGGTCAGTGCTGGCGTAATGGATATGTTTCCCCACACTGCCCATGTTGAGTCAATTGCCTTGTTTATTAAGAACTAGTTTATTAAGAACTAAGCGATAAAAGCTGCCCGACAATACTGTTAAAAGATACGAGATTGAAGCCCGCAATTCCTGGCTGTTTGCCTGGCTGTAATTTTTCTACAAGACAAATTCGTATTAGGTGCTACATTGTAAAGACCTTGAAAAGTTGCATTCTGATTTCAGGTAAAAAATAGGGAAATCGAAAGTCAGCAGGAGGAGGGTGTATGGCCATCGGAATCATCCCGACAGTGGGGCACTGGTATGAAAATCCAGATCAATCAAAGTTTGAAGTAATCGTACTGGACGAAGACGAAGGCGTCATTGAAATTCAGTATTTTGATGGCGAGCTGGATGAAATAGAATTTGATGTCTGGTCGCAGATGGGGCTGGAAAGTGTTTCGCCCCCTGAGGACTGGACGGGAGCCTTCGATGGTTTCGAGCGAGATGATCTCGGTTACACGGATCTAAACCTTCGCCCAGACAACCGTATTTTTTCTTCTGATGATTTAGAACGCGACGAGTAGCTTGAGTGGTTGCGAGGCTCGTGGAAATGAGCGCCGTGAGACGAGTGTCGCGGTGAATAATTTTAACGCACGCGTCTTAGTCCTTGTGTCGAATGAGCGCTGACTGCTCAAAACGAACACCCTTCCAGCCATGACGCATAAAAGTACGAATGTTCGCGTGGTCATCACCGCCGGGGTTTTGTAGTACATCCTGCCGATAATGTTTCCCAAAGCAAGCCAACGTTTCCGCTTCACTTAGGCCTTCCATGGTAGCGAAGGCAAAAATCTTGCAAGAGCCTTCATTACTACCGGCTTGATTTATTACTGTGTCGTGACCATGGCCGTTGGTGAAATGTTGCGGTGTGTAATCGAAATATTTATCGATACAGCCGATCACCTCCTGGAATTCAACGGCATCAGGTTGGGTTTTAATTTTTGTTACTAGTTCATCAATGGTCATTGTTAAATGTCTCTGTTTATGGCGAAAATTATTATGTCAACGTACGTAGTTTGAAACCGAGCGTTTTCTGGTTGAGCTCGGGAACGTTATTTAAATGTTCATGTAATATCTTGCTGCTACTGGGAGCCCCAACAAAGACCCCAATGGCATTTTGGTAAGCAGGCAGGCTTAGTTGAAAAAACGATTTAAAGTGGCGAGAAACGTTGGGGTCTGAAAAGCAGGCGCTTTGTTTTAATGCCTTGCCACCAATAAAATTCATCACCAGCGTACCATTTTTATTAAGGTGACTTATTAACGTAGTACACCAAGGTGCATCAGCAGGTACCGCGCGTTCCACGTCATCCTCATTGCCAAATAAATCATCAATGATAAAATCAAATGGAGGGCCATCATACTCCTGCAGCCATTTTACCGCGTCAGCATGATGCAAAGTTGCCATGTGTTTTTTGATGCCAAAGAATTGTCGCGCAACTTGCAGGTGCGTCTTACTGATTTCAACGCCGATAATTTCAACAGGTTCCACAAAACGCCGCAACAGATGAATAGCGGAACCACCACCAACGCCCAGCAGCAACACTCGACGAATACGCCCCGGCGGCCTAAAAAAAGCAGGAAGCACGAGTAAATCCCAAATCCCGCCACTATGTGCCCGGTCCGGATGGTATTGACTATGAAGCACGCCATTACTGTACAAACGCCGGCTCTTTCCAGCAGTGCGTACTTCGTAACAAGTATCCTTAGTATTTTTTTGCCAGAGTGTAGCCATGAATTACCGCTAGAATATCAGGTGAATGTTGCGTGTGTTTGGCCCGCAAGTTTAAACGATTAAGCTAAAGGGTCGCAAATCTCGTAAGGGAGTTATTGTATGGTTTTATTGGAGGGGCTGACACCACAGTCGCCTGTTAGAGAATATAAAGCGAGCGAAGCGAGTAATTTTTCCGGTGTGGCTACTTGTTATGCGCATGTTTGGTCTAGTTATAAATTTGGCTTTCCGCCAGCTTCATTTGAAGTGATGTTTAAGCCACGATTAAAAACTCTACTTCTTCATCTGCTGTTGGACAATGTTCAACGCCTCTTGGAATTATAAGCATTTCGTCTTCATGTAACTCTATGTTCTTATGTCGAAGTTGGATCGTTACGCAGCCTTTATAAAAAATAAACAATTCATCTTGGTCGTCATGCTTATGCCAATTTGTTGCTCCAAGTCCTTTCGCAACTTTAAAAAGCTGGCCGTTCGATTCTTCAATAGTTCTCTGGGACCAGTGTTCTTTAACAGAGGAAAGCTCTTTTCGAATATTAACTTTATCCATTAACGAGTCCTGTAATTAAAGTTAGAAGAATATGCGTAAGG
>JASJGO010000103.1:0-3524 GCA_033791505.1 Cycloclasticus sp. | reverse complement strand
ATTGCCGTTATTAAACCCATGTGCACGAGTGCCATTGTGTGGTTTGATTTCACAATACAAAGCGACAAGTTTGCCAGAAGGCCCTGATCGTCAATCAAAGCTTATTGGCACCTTGCTAACGAAGCGCATTAAAATGCAGGGTTTCATAGTGTTTGATGATTATGGCGATCGTTATGGTGAATTTAGCCAAGCGATGTCACAGTGGTTACAAGAAGGGAAAATTTTCTATCGCGAGAATCTAGTAGAAGGCTTTGAACATACCGTTGAATCATTTATTGGTTTGTTAGAAGGTAAAAACTTCGGCAAATTAGTCATACAGGTAGGTCCTGACGAGCTTTAAGTATTTGTTTCTATCTCGATGCTTTTTTTATTAAATAAGACCTGCTCAAGGTAGTGCAGAGTATTACCTTGAGCATGGGGCCTGTTATGACAGTTTTATTAGCAGTGCCTGTTAAATCAAGTCTTTGACTGGTGGCCTGCGATAGGCCTATTGATGGTATTAATTGATGTTGGCTTATCAAGGGCTAAAACCAGTCCGGGGAGGTTTATTAGCTGGACTAAAAGGATGGTTGCTGAGCGGCGTCGAAGTACACCCCCACTTTTAGTGTGTTTTTACTTCATCCTTTATTTGCTACAACTAGTATCCTTACTATTATGCCTATTCTGGAAAGCCGTTTACACTATCTGTCAGGACGCACTTTTCGCTTACTGGAGATAACTCTTGACTATATATTATGAACAATAAAGAATACTTAAAATATACCGATCGGTACAAAATAATTTTATAAAATGAATAAATTAAATACATTAATACCTATATGTTTAGCAGTTATTTTAACTGCTTGTGAAATGCCTAATGCGAAAGAAGCACCTGCTGCGACGTCTGGGCCACCTCCTGCTCAGGTGATTAGTACCGCGGTTATGCCGCGTGATGTACCTGTGAGTTTTTCTTATACGGGTCAGGTTGCTGAATCGCATGAGGTTGAGGTACGAGCAAGAACTTCTGGAATTATTGAGAAGAGGCTTTATGAAGAAGGCAGCTTTATTAAGGAAGGGGATCTATTATTCACCATTGATCGCGCACCTTTAAATGCAACCATGGCGGAGGCTCAAGCGACATTGGTCAGTGCTGAAGCTGCAAAAAGCAGTGCTCAGGCACAGTTAAAGAAGGCCCAGCGTGATTATGCACGGGTTATTCCTCTGGCAAATCGCAAACTATTGAGCCAGAGCGATAAGGATGATGCAGAATCGGCTCTTGAAATTGCAAAAGCTGCTATTCAGCAAACCGAAGCAACCATTTTACAGGCGCAGGCTGCGATAAAAACGGTACAGATAAATCTTGATTACACCAATGTCAAAGCTCCTATTTCTGGGGTTTCTGGGCTTGCGATGAAATTACAAGGGAGTTTGGTTCAAGCGGGTAGCGATAGTTTATTGACTATGATCTCTCAGACTAATCCTGCTTATGTAAACTTTGGTATTCCAGAGACACAACACATCAGCCAGCAACAGGAAATCGCCACAGGTTCTTTGCGAATTCCAGCATCTGGTTTCAAGGTGGCACTGACTTCCAGTGACGGCCAGCAACTTCCACAAACTGGCATGGTGAATTTTGAAGATTATAAAACTGACCCGAATACGGGAAATTTTGCGATGCGTGCAACAGTTGATAACCCGCAAAGGCGCTTGTCGCCTGGTCAATTTGTGCGGGTAAATTTGATAGGAGCTTTGCGTCCTAAAGCCATTGTAGTGCCACAACGCGCGGTGCTGGATAATCCACAGGGCAAGTTTGTTTATGTCGTAGGCAAATCAAAAGGCAAAGATAATCAGGAAATGACAATCGCGGAACAGCGTCCCGTTGAAGTAGGTGAGTGGGTGAAACTCGAAGGTGATTTGGAAAATGCCTGGATAATCAAATCAGGGCTGAAGGCGGGTGATGAGGTTGTCACTGAAGGTAGTGCACGAATTTACTTCCCGGGAATGCCGATTGTGGCAACTCCATTAACTAAAGATACAAATGCTGCGAATAAAACAGAACAAGATAATTCTAAGCCAAACCAAAGCCAAGACAAGCAAGAAGAAAAAGTGCCTGTAAGTGGGGGGGTGTCAAAAAATAGTGTTAATAATGCGGTTAAGAGTGCCGACGCCAGTAAAAAAGCGAGTGCAGAATCCACATCCCTATTGAGCACAGAATTAAAGAGCGAACTAGAAAGCGAAATACAAAGCTCAGTGGAGATACCTTCAAGCAGCACAGATACTGCGGCAAAAAATACCAATAAAAAATCATTAGAGCAATAAAAAATGTTTTCCCAGTATTTTATAAACCGCCCGATATTTGCCTTCGTTATTTCGATTTTTATCATGATTGCGGGTCTTGCCGCGATGCGCACATTGCCCGTAGCGCAATATCCTGAAATTGCACCGCCTACAGTACAAGTGGTTGCGGTTTACCCAGGAGCTTCTGCTGAAATCGCTGCTCAAACGGTAGCGACACCGCTAGAAAATGCCATTAACGGTGTCGAAGACATGCTGTATATGTCATCGACTTCTACATCTAATGGCGTTAGCACTATCACTATCACTTTTCAAATTGGTGCTGATGTTGATAAGGCCGCGTTGAATGTAAATAACCGGGTAAAACAGGTAGATGCACGCTTACCGCTGGAAGTGAGGCGTAATGGCGTTACGGTTTCCAAAGGATCATCAGCCTTTTTGCAGGTGCTGGCGTTTTATTCTCCCGGAGAACGCTATGATGGTTTGTATATATACAACTATATAACGTTGAATGTGCTGGATAAGCTCAAGCGTATCCCTGGAACCACTAATGTGCAGATTTTTGGTGCTAAAGATTACGCCATGCGAATCTGGGTAAAGCCCGATCAACTAACAAAGCTCGGCTTAACCATTACTGATGTAGGCGCCGCATTAACCGAACAAAATGCTCAATTTGCTGCGGGTAAAATTGGGCAGTCCCCAACAAAAACTAGTCAGGAAATGGTCTACAGCATTACCACCAAAGGCCGTCTTTCAACGGTTGAAGAATTTGAAGATATTATTCTGCGTGCCAATGATGATGGCAGCTTATTGCGCCTTAAAGATGTTGCCAGAGTGCAATTGGGCTCCAAAGACTATGAGTTTAGAGGACGAATCAATGGTAATCCCTCTACTTTGATTGGTGTCTTTTTGCAGCCTGGTGCGAATGCTCTGAGCGTAGCCGACGAAGTGCAAGGCACGGTTAAAACATTATCTGAAAATTTCCCAGACGGGCTAGTTTATTCGACTCCATACGACACCACACGCTTTGTTGAGGTTTCTATACGAGAAGTTTTAAAAACCCTCGGTGAAGCCATGTTGCTGGTTTTCCTCGTGGTGTATTTATTCTTGCAAAACTGGCGTGCCACCTTGATACCTACATTAGCTGTTCCGGTATCCTTGCTAGGAACGTTCGCGGGTTTGCAGTTACTGGGTTATTCAATCAATACCCTAACCCTATTCGGAATGGTGCTTTCCATAGGTATTGTGGT
>JASJGO010000102.1:0-3824 GCA_033791505.1 Cycloclasticus sp. | reverse complement strand
AACGCCCTCATTGCCAGAAAAACCATCCATTTCAACCAATAATTGATTCAATGTTTGCTCGCGCTCATCATTACCGCCACCCATACCAACACCACGAGAACGACCTACGGCGTCTATCTCATTGATAAAAATGATACACGGCGCGCTTTTTTTAGCTTGTTCAAACATGTCTCGAACGCGCGAAGCACCAACACCAACGAACATTTCAACAAAGTCTGAACCTGAGATACTGAAAAAAGGCACCTTAGCTTCGCCAGCAATGGCTTTAGCTAATAGCGTTTTACCCGTTCCAGGTGCGCCAGACATCAAAACACCACGAGGAATCATGCCACCTAGTTTTTGAAATTTACTGGGATCCCGTAAAAATTCAACGACCTCCGCCACTTCTTCTTTAGCCTCTTGCACGCCAGCAACGTCGTCAAACGTTATTTTAATTTCATCTTCTGACAATAATTTGGCCTTACTTTTACCAAATGACATTGCGCCACGACCACCGCCACCCGCGCCACCTTGCATCTGGCGCATAAAAAATATCCACACGCCAATCAGCAGTAACATGGGGAACCATGAAATGAGTATCGACATGAGAAATGACTGTTGCTCCGGTTCTTTAGCAACAATTTCAACGCCATTTTTCAATAAATCGTCTACCAGATGAATATCACCAGGACTACGTGTGGTGAAATTTTCTCCTGAGCTCGTTTGGCCAACAATAGTCGGGCCATCTATTGATACCTTGCTTATCTGACCGGCATTAACAGAATTAATGAACTGAGAATAGCTCAAAGCCGTACTAGATTTTTGTTTGGACCCACCAAAGTTATTAAATACAGACATCAATACGAAGGCTATCACCACCCACATTACAATGTTTTTAACCATTTCGTTCAAAGCGATACTCCTTCGTTACGTTTGTCACAACATTCATTACACTGACTTTTATTCATACAATTCGTTCAAGACTATATATGGTGTCAGGTTACTACAATTTCAAGCCTTTAGCCAAAAGGTAAACCTCTCGGCTACGAGCTCGCGAGGCTTTAGGTTTACGTATAATAACTTTATCAAACACCTGTTTGGCCTCTAAAACGTACTGATCAAAGCCCTCACCCTGAAAAAGCTTGATTAAAAAAACACCTTTTTTAGCCAAACAATTTTTTGCAAAATCTAGCGCTAATTCGGCTAAGTATATTGATTTCGGCTGATCAATTCCCTTATTGCCACTCATATTAGGGGCAATATCAGATAAAACAAGGTCTACTGCTTGGTTATTGATCAGTGATTGCAACTGCTCAAACACTGCATCATCACTAAAATCGCCTTTAATAAAGTCCACACCTTCTATCGGTTCAATATCGAGCAAGTCCAGAGCGATAACATGGCCCTTTGCGGTGACTTTATTACGCGCATATTCTGACCAGCCGCCTGGCGCAGCGCCTAAATCTACGACGATCTGGTTCGGGCGTAACAATTTATCTTTTTTATCAATTTCTTCTAGCTTAAAGACCGCACGTGATCTCAGACCCATTTGTTGCGCTTTTTTTACGTATTCATCGTTAAAATGTTCGTCTAGCCAGTTTTGTTTATTCTTATGTTTTGTCATTCAAGTCATATTAATAATCGTTTTTACCAACACGGGGTAAAACATTTTGTTTAATCAAAATACTTCATATTCCACTTAAGCGTTCTTTAAGTGTAAAATGCGCGACCTGATTCAATACACATCACCACATTCAATGCCATTATCAAACCCACAGAAGAAAAAGCTAAAAGCACACGCCCATGGTTTAAACCCCGTGGTTCGATTAGGTCAATCTGGCCTTACTAATGCTGTACTAGATGAGATTGAGTTAGCCATCAAGCATCACGAGTTGATAAAAGTAAAAGTGTCGGCCGAAGATCGAGATGAAAAAACACTCATTATCCAAAAAATCGCCAATAAAACCCACTCAGATATTATCCAGACGATCGGCTCGATAGCCGTTTTTTTCAGAGAAAACCCTGATAAAAAGAATTACTCGTAACGAACCAGGGTAATTTCGTACTCGCTAACTCCACCAGGCGCGAGCACTTGCGCGATATCACCCTCTTCTTTACCGATCAACGCCTTCGCAAATGGCGACGCGTAGGATATTAAATTGTTCTTAATGTCCGCTTCGTCTTCGCCAACAATGGTATATATAATGACGGCTTCCGTCTCAATGTTTTCAAGTTCTACCGTACAACCAAATACCACTTTGCCATTTGCGTTTAATTTTGCAACGTCAATAATTTGTGCGTTACCCAGTTTACTCTCAATATCCCTGACACGTGCTTCCATCATGCCTTGCTCTTCGCGCGCAGCGTGATATTCAGCATTCTCTTTTAAATCGCCGTGCGCACGCGCGTCAGCGATCGCCTGGGTGATTTTGGGACGCCTGACATTCTTTAGATCATCAAGCTCTTCCTGTAATCTTTTAGCACCATTTTTTGTCAACGGGGTCTTGCTCATATAGAACTCCTAATATTCTCTAGTGACGAGATTGCAACGCGTGAAGCTCTCTAACTTCTTTAACACTAATATCAGCTAATGCATCAATAGTGGCTTTTGCTCCTGCAATGGTCGTGCAATACGTCGCTTTACGCTGTAACGCTTCGCGCCGAATCGAAAACGAATCTGTAATCGCTCGCTTACCTTCCGTGGTATTGACCACCAGCTGGATTTTTTCATTTTTGATAATATCAACGATATGCGGACGGCCTTCATTAACTTTATTCACCACCGTACACTCAATACCCGCCGCTTTAAGCGCCGCCGCGGTTCCACGCGTCGCTAAAATTTTCTTACCGCGTGAGACCAGGGTTTGAGCTAACTCCAACATTTTTACTTTATCCGCATCTCTTACGCTAAACAACACCGTATTTTCATTTGATAACTCAATACCTGCAGCACGTTGAGATTTACCAAATGCTTCACCAAAGGTATCACCAACGCCCATTACTTCACCCGTCGATTTCATCTCCGGCCCTAACATTGGATCGACCTCTGGAAACTTCACGAATGGAAATACCGATTCTTTCACCGAGAAATAATCGGGGACAATCTCTTTTGTCGCGTGTTGTGCCGCCAAAGACTGCCCGACCATACAACGCGCCGCAATTTTAGCCAGTGGGTAACTAGTTACTTTTGACACAAAGGGTACTGAGCGAGAGGCTCGAGGATTGACCTCCAAAATGTAAATATCGTCACCTTTTATAGCGAATTGAATATTCATTAAACCGAGTACGCCCAGACCTTTCGCCAGTTGTTTAGTTTGCACGCGCATTTTGTCCTGAACTTCCTGGCTAAGGTCAAACGGCGGCAATGAGCAAGCTGAGTCGCCTGAATGGACACCGGCTTGTTCGATATGTTCCATAATGCCACCGATCAATAAATCGGTGCCATCAAAAATAGCGTCAACATCTACTTCTACGGCATCATTTAGGAAACGATCCAGTAAAACCGGTGAGTCGTTCGACACGCTGACCGCGTCACGCATATACGAACGTAACTCAGACTCGTTATAAACAATTTCCATCGCACGGCCACCCAATACGTACGAAGGCCTTACCACGAGCGGATAGCCTATTTCTTCGGCAGCAAGAACGGCCGACTCCGGGTCGCGAGCGGTTCTATTAGGGGGTTGCAACAAGCCTAGTTGTTCTACTAATTGTTGGAAACGTTCGCGATCTTCAGCTAAATCGATTGAATCTGGCGAAGTACCAATGATAGGTACTCCAGCCGCTTCCAGCGCTTCTGCTAGTTTTAGTGGCGTTTGTCCGCCATATTGCACAATCACGCCTTT
>JASJGO010000101.1:0-2805 GCA_033791505.1 Cycloclasticus sp. | reverse complement strand
TGTACCTGGCCCTGGGCTGGGCTTGAAAGTGATTGTAATATTCATAATCCTGAGGCGCAGCATCAGTGCCCCTGGTGTGCGTCAACTTTTGCCGGCGTGGTGTCGGTGGGACTGGCCGTATTAATGGGTTTTTTGTTAGCGATTAGACCGCTAAAATCGGGTTATGATATGCGCGGTTCGGCTTTGGCTGGACGGCAGCAAACTTCGGCCATATTAGGTTTTATCAAGCGTGTCAGTATGGGTTTGACGGCTTTTGCCGTAATGGCTGTGATCACGGCCTGGATGTCGGCGTATGCACAGGACTACCCTGGTATCGTGTTGAATAAGTGGCTGATCTTTTTTATCGTTAATTAATTAAAGCATGTAAATGGAACAGATAAAACAGTGGTTTAATCGATTATTGTCCAACCCAGAAGCCCTGGCTTTGGTGGGTACCTTGCTCGTTGGATTGCTGGTTATTTTGTGGGTGGGCGAGATGCTTTCACCGGTACTGGCCAGCCTTGTTATTGCCTATTTACTGGAGGGGATCGTCGTCCGCTTCGAAGCGCTAGGCCTGGTTAGAAAGGTCGCGGTGATCGTGTCATTTGGCTTCTTTATGGCGCTACTGTCGTATATGGTATTTGGCCTGATTCCCTTGCTCTCAATACAGACCGTTCAACTGGCTCAACAATTACCGACTATGTTGAACCATGGGGTGGAGCTATTTATGGCGTTACCACAAAAATATCCTCATTTTATTTCTGAAGAGCAAGTAAAACTATTGTTTAGTCAGGCAAGTACTGAGGCGGTAAAATATGGTCAGGAACTATTGTCATTCTCTGCCTCATCAGTATTAAACGTGGTTGCCTTGATTATTTATTTGTTGCTGGTACCGATGATGGTGTTTTTTCTTTTAATGGATAAAGATGAAATTATTAGCTGGTTTTCGAGTTACTTGCCAACGAATAGGCGGTTGACTAAGGAGGTCTGGACGACCGTTAATCAGCAAATTGCCAATTACGTAAGGGGTAAAGCCTGGGAAATTCTGATCGTTTGGGCGGCGTGTTATATCGCCTTCAGTCTATTAGGCTTAAAGTACGCAGTATTACTTAGTTTTCTAGTGGGTTTATCGGTGCTGGTGCCTTATGTTGGCGCAACCGTTGTGACTATTCCGGTTTTGTTAGTGGCTTACGTACAGTGGAACTGGGGGAATGAGTTTATCTACCTAATGAGCGTGTTCTTAGTAATTCAGGCGCTGGATGGTTACGTACTAGTGCCCTTATTATTTGCAGAAGTCGTCAACCTTCATCCGGTCGCTATTATCGTGGCGATTTTGTTTTTCGGAGGAATATGGGGGTTCTGGGGGGTCTTTTTTGCGATACCATTAGCCACATTAGTTCAGGCCGTGATGGTCGCCTGGCCTAAAGATCGTCAGGCAATAGCCAGTTAAATCAAAAATCAAATTCAATTAAAAGGAAAACACATGAGGTCGATGAAATTCATTCTTTGTTCTTTATTTTTTGCCGCGTCTACGGCTGGTGCATTTGAGTTTTCAGATATTAGCGATCGGATATTCGGAGACAATGTCAGTGGGGTAGAGGGGCAGATCAAGGATGCAGAATTTGAATTTGAGGTGGGCAGCGCCATTTTATTAGACGAAACGCTGAGAAAAAACAGCCATATTTTGGTGTCGCGAAACCGTAACTCTGTACTCATCGCCGGGCAGGCCAACTCACAAGAATTAAAAGATAAGGTTCTGCGCGTAGTGCTAGATGCGGCCCATCTGAAATGGACGCAAGGGGACGTTAATCACGTCGAGCCGTCTAATGCACAGGTTTGCGGTGAGAAAGCATCAAAAATGGCGGCCAATGATAGACGTCGTTTTAACCTGAAAACGGCTGAAGAGTGCACGACTGTTAATCGTTTTTATAACGAGGTACGCGTATCAACACCGATAAGCGAAATCGCGCGAAGTGACGATGACGTACTGAGGGCCACGATTACTAATAAACTGTTACACGCCGCTATTATTGATAGAGCAGACAGCATAAAAGTTCTGGTGTCGGACCAGTACGTCTACTTATTGGGCGACCAGCTCGATCAGGCAACGGCGCAAAAAGCGACGGCATTCGTTCACGCTATGAACAATGCGAAAAAAGTAGTGCCGCTATTTAGGTTCTAAGGTCTTATAAGGCACTCGCAGCGGCTAACACCTCAGCGACGTGGTGCTTAACCTTAACTTTCCGCCATTCTTGGACCAGCACACCTTCTTTGTTAATTAAGAAGGTGCTGCGTTCAATACCCATATATTCTTTGCCGTACAGCTTTTTTAGCTTAATGACGTCAAACAATTCACACAAGGATTCATCTGCATCGCTGATCAGCTCGAAGGGGAAACTGTATTTCTTTTTGAAGTTTTGGTGCGTTCGAATCGAGTCGCGAGATACGCCAAAAATAACCGTATTGGCCGCCTGAAAAGCCTCAAAATTATCGCGAAAATCCTGTCCTTCCTGGGTGCAGCCCGGCGTATTGTCTTTTGGGTAGAAATAGATAACGATATTTTTTCCTTTTAGACTAGAAAGCCCGAGCGCTTTTTCAGCCGTTGTTTGACAGCTAAAGTCAGCAACAGCCTGGTTCAATTGTACGGTGTTCATTAAGTTATGCCCTTCTTTGGTGAGTAATTTTTTTGTTATTTTAACAGACTGCTTTTTAGTTGTAGCCTTGATGTATGTATAATAAGTGCAGTTTGGTTATGCGATTAAATACGACTCAATAACCGTTTTATTTTGTTTAAATTGGATTCAACTATGTTTCAAGGCAGTATCG
>JASJGO010000100.1:0-4675 GCA_033791505.1 Cycloclasticus sp. | reverse complement strand
GGCGAAACGCCCAAGTTACGGGCGAGAGCCGATGAGCCTTTGACAAAAAAATCGGCGGAAAAAATTAAAAAGGCAAAGCCCGCCAATAGCGCAGCTAGATTAATTAGCATGAGAGTGAGGTAAACCTGAAATAACTAAAATTGAATTTATTGTCGCATGAAATGGTGAATAGCCAATAGAATTAAGCCGTAAAACTTGGAAGGAAAAATGATTTTTATTTAAAATAATAGAAGTTCGGATTGACGTATAATAATAAGGTAAGGACAATGCCTGATCTTATTTATAGTGCTGATGGGGCTATAATTTTAGAGGTAAAACTGAAAAACAGGTAAACCTAAGTGACTGAAAATAAGCCATTAATAAAAATTAGAAATGTACATTTTTCTCGCGGCTCAAAACTTATTTTTGACGGCATCGATATGGACATTCAGCGAGGTAAAGTCACGGTCATTATGGGCCCCAGCGGAACTGGTAAGACGACGCTGTTGAAAATAATTGGTGGTCAATTAAGGCCATCTTCTGGTTCGGTAGAAGTTGATGGGAAAAACGTTCATAAACTGACGCATCGTCAACTTTATCAGTTGCGTAAAAGAATGGGGATGCTGTTCCAAAGCGGCGCCTTGTTAACCGATATTTCAGTATTTGAGAACGTTGCTTTTCCCTTGCGCGAGCATACTGATTTGCCCGAGCCAATGATTCGACACCTTGTATTAATGAAATTACAGGCTGTTGGTTTGCGTGGTGCAAGAGATCTGATGCCATCTGAATTATCTGGTGGTATGGCCAGGCGCGTCGCGTTGGCCAGAGCGATCGCATTAGACCCAATGATGATTATGTATGACGAGCCGTTTACTGGTCAGGACCCAATATCCATGGGTATTCTGGTTAAGCTTATAAAACTATTGAATGACGCTCTGGATCTGACTAGCATCGTCGTATCACATGACGTTCGCGAAGCGTGCGCCATTGCAGATTATATTTATTTGGTCTCGGGCGGGAAGGTGATCGAACACGGTTCGCCGGAGCAGTTGGCGAATTCGGATTCCGAGTGGTCGCAACAATTTATGCAGGGACTCGCTGACGGGCCGGTGCCTTTTCATTACGCGGCGAAAGACTACGCAAAAGATCTATTGGGTGTTGAAGTATGAGCAAGCGGGTAAGGTTATTATGTTAGATTTTTTTCAGCGTTTAGGCGCTTCTTCAATCGGTGTATTAGAGCGTTTAGGGCGTGGATCTGTTTTCTTTATAAATATTTTGCTGAGCATACCGAGTGTTTTAATTAGACCGCGTTTGTTGGTCACGCAACTATACTCAGTGGGTGTACTTAGTTTTTCTCTGATCGTTATTTCGGGTCTCTTTGTCGGCATGGTGCTGGCCCTGCAGGGGTTTTACACCTTGTCAGATTTTGGCGCCGAAGGCATGTTGGGCGTTATGGTGGCGGCGTCATTGGTAAGAGAGTTAGGTCCAGTTGTGGCGGCGTTGTTGTTTGCGGGTCGGGCGGGTTCTGCGCTAACGGCGGAAATAGGTTTGATGAAGGCAACCGAGCAATTGTCGGGTATGGAAATGATGGCGGTAGATCCTGTGGCGAGAATTATCGCGCCTCGCTTTTTGGCAGGTTTGCTTTCAATGCCACTGTTGGCCACATTATTTAGCGCGATAGGCGTATTAGGTGGGTATTTTATCGGCGTCGGACTGTTGGGCATCGATGAAGGCGGTTATTGGTCACAAATGCAGTCTAAAATTGATTTTCACGAAGATATTTTAAATGGCCTGATTAAAAGTGTTGTGTTTGGTTTGGTGGTGACGTGGATCGCTGTTTTTGAAGGTCATGACGCCATACCAACCTCAGAAGGGGTTAGTAGAGCGACGACAAGAACAGTTGTTCACTCTGCATTCGCTGTTTTATTGTTGGATTTTATTTTAACTGCATTGATGTTTGGAGATATTTAATATGCATATATCAAGATCGATTGAAATTTTAGTGGGCTTATTCGTAGCGATAGGTTTAGTGGCAATGTTTTTTTTGTCTATGCAGGTTAGCAACTTGAGTAATATCAATGGCGAAGATGGCTATGACATTAAAGGCTACTTTGAAAATATAGGCAGCTTGAAAGTTCGCGCACCCGTTTCGATGGCGGGTGTTAATATAGGCAGAGTGTCGGCGATTAACTTTGACTCGGAATCTTTTGAAGCGGTAGTAACGATGACGATTGACGCTAAATACAATCAACTGCCTGCAGACACCAGTGCCAGTATTTTAACGGCAGGACTGTTGGGTGAGCAATATATTGGGCTTTCAGCGGGTGGCGAAGAAGAGCCGTTGAAAGCGGGTAGTAAGCTGGAGTTGACGCAGTCGGCATTAGTTTTAGAACAGATTATTGGGCAATTCCTGTTTAATAGTGATAGCAAAGAATAGAAATAATTTTTTGCAAAATACTGGATAAGTAATGAAAGCTACGCAATTAAAAAAACTGGACACGGGTGAAGTGCAAGTGTCGGGTACGCTGGGCTTTACTGACGTAGCTGCATTATTAAAAACATCTATGGGCTTATTTGATGGTCAAGTTGCTTTAGTTTTTGATCTCGAACGGGTCGAAAAAACCGACAGTGCTGGCCTCGCTCTACTACTAGAGTGGATGACGCTAGCGCGAAAATCTGGGCAAAGTATCACGTTCAAAAAAATCCCGAAACAAATGCTTGAAATTGCACACGTTAGTGGTCTTGAAGAGATTTTGCCCGTCGTTTAGCAAGGTCAAAATATAACATGGTAGGAATATAAAAGAATGGACAAACTGATTATTCAGGGTGGCGTACGACTATCGGGTGAAATACGTATTTCAGGTGCAAAAAATGCGGCCTTACCCATTTTGGCGGGAGCTTTATTGGCCGAAAACCCCGTTGTAATTGGGAATTTGCCGCACCTTCACGACATTACAACCACGATGAGCTTATTGGGGCAGATGGGCGTGCAGTTGTCGGTGGATGAAAAAATGAGAGTAGAGGTAGATACTTCTACGATTACGAATTTTAAAGCACCTTACGAGCTGGTGAAAACCATGCGTGCATCGATTATTGTGTTAGGCCCATTATTGGCGCGTTTTGGTAAGGCGGAAGTTTCTCTACCGGGTGGTTGTGCCATTGGTTCTCGCCCCGTTGATATTCACCTGAAAGGCCTTGAAGCTATGGGCGCGACTATTCGCGTTGAAAATGGCTATATTCATGCCTCTTGCGAGCGACTAAAAGGTACCAGGCTGGTGCTTGATATAGTGACCGTTACGGGTACAGAAAACCTGATGATGGCAGCGACATTGGCCGAAGGGACGACGACTATTGAAAATGCTGCGTGCGAGCCAGAAGTCAGTGATTTGGCCAACTTTTTAAATAAACTGGGCGCAAAAATATCTGGCATAGGTACCGATACCCTGGTGATAGAAGGCGTTGAAGGTTTAGCGACGAAGGACTTAACGTATGACATTATGCCCGACAGAATTGAGGCGGGCACCTATCTGGTTGCCGCCGCAGTGACGGGTGGTAAAATCAAAATTAAAGACGTTGATCCAAATACCCTGGATATGGTGTTGTCAAAGCTGGAAGAGGCGGGTGCAGAGGTAATATCTGGAAAGGACTGGATCGAACTCGACATGCACGGCAGGCGCGCTAAAGCGGTGTCATTCAGAACCGCGCCATACCCAGCTTTCCCGACCGATATGCAGGCCCAGTTTCTAGTGCTCAATGCGTTGGCCGAAGGTACGTCTGTGGTGACCGAAACAATTTTTGAAAATCGTTTTATGCACGTGCACGAGCTGCAGCGATTAGGGGCCAATATTAAGCTCGAAGGCAATACAGCTATTTGTGTGGGTAAGGAATCACTGGCGGGAGCTACCGTTATGGCGACCGATTTAAGGGCGTCGGCGAGTTTGGTCATCGCTGGTCTGGTGTCGAAAGGTGAAACGATTATAGAACGCATTTATCATATCGATCGTGGTTATGAGTGTATTGAGGAGAAGCTGGCGTTACTGGGTGGGAACATCCGTCGAGTGCCGAGTTAAATCAATATGCTAACCATCGCAATTTCAAAAGGAAGAATACTAGCAGAGACGCTGCCATTGCTGGCCGAGGTGGGCATTGTGCCGTCTGAAGATTTGGCTAAAACACGGAAACTGATTGTCCCCAGTGTTTGCGGTGACGTAAATTTAGTGATTATCAGGGCGACAGACGTGCCGACATTTGTCGAGTACGGCGCGGCCGACATCGGCATCGCTGGCAAAGACGTACTGGTAGAGCATAATAGCGATAACTTGTACGAGCCGCTCGATCTCAATATAGCGAAATGTCGTCTAATGACGGCGATCGTCAGTGGAAAAGGCCTGCCAACGGGTAAAATTCGTGTCGCCTCAAAGTACGTTTCATTAACCCAGCAGTACTTTGCTAAACAAGGCCGACAAGTAGAAATCATTAAGCTATACGGTTCAATGGAGTTAGCGCCTATCGTTGGCCTGGCAGACTGTATCGTCGATTTGGTCGACACGGGAAATACCTTAAAAGCCAACGGTATGGAGCCACTAGATTTGATCATGAATATCAGCTCAAGGCTGGTGGTGAATAAAGCCTCAATGAAAATGAAACACGAAAAAATAAAAACGCTGATCAAGCGATTAGAAGTAGCCGTCAACAA
>JASJGO010000099.1:0-2704 GCA_033791505.1 Cycloclasticus sp. | reverse complement strand
ACTAACGTTGGTGACTTTGGGTTGGCCAAAGGTGGTGATGGGGCTTAGCTCGTACTTGTCGATATCGAGATACATAGCCAGGATCACTGCAATGGCACCGCCCAGGCTATGCCCGGTGGTGCTGGTTTTGTAGTCCTTGTTGAGCATTGGCAGTACTGACTTGTAGACGCCTTCTGCGGCTTGCGCAAAACCTTGGTGCAAAGCGATCTTGGCATGTTTGTCGGGTGAAAGTTTCAATGATACATCAACGATAGCATTGTCGACATTGGCCGTGCCGCGTACGGCGATAATTTGGTGTTTAAGCGCGTCATTAGTGGCAACCAAATAGTTTACTTCCACCCCCGGCACACTGCTGTATTGAGTAAGACGATAACCTTGTGCATCGATTATCTTTTGAGCCTGCTCTTGCGGTAAATAAGCCGCATTGGCAAATTCAGCATAAAGTTTTATCTTGCTGAATAGTGTGTTTGGCTCGCCTGCAATGCTTGTGGCGGGAATTATGGAAATGCAAACCAATAGAAAAAATGGACTCAGCAAACGTTGTACAGCGATACCCAATATTGTCATTTCAAAAGATGCCCGTGTGGAAAAAGATGATTATAGTTAAATTTCACAGTAGTACCGATTTACCTGTGAATCGAAGATATTTTTGTGTGTGATTTAGTGTCGCATAAATACGAAAAGTTGCAGCGGTTAGTAAAAGAAAAAAGAATTTATTGTGGAACAGATGATGCGCTTTAATACGCCAGTGGTCGATCATTAACTTGGCGATAATTCAATTAAGGGAAAAGCTGGTAGGTGTTTAGTTGCCGCCACACGTATTACCAACTGAGCCTGTCTGTTGGGGCACCTAAGTGCCAATGATAACTTTCTGAATCTGAGTCAGATTTTCGTCCTGAACGGTAATGTCGATCGTAAAGTCATATCTGAGGCAGAAGGCCTATTCTCAGGGGCTTTCATTAATGGAGATGATACGTTGGTAAAATTAGAGTTGATCGTAGAAAGGATTTAGATTCGTTATTGATGGCTATGGTGGGTGCTGAACGTGAGTGTCAACTTTCCATTGTCATCAGAAATATTGAGTGGGCAAAGGTGCTTACCGAGGCAGGGGCCCCATTCGCAGAGGCCATCATCAATACGAAATAATGCGCCGTGAGTACTGCATTGAATGTATTCATTTGTGATGTCGAGAAATTGGTTGGGTTGCCAATTGAGGGGAATGCCCGTATGTGGGCAATGATTTTCATAAGCGAAAAATTTCCCGCAATGACGTATGACAAACAGGCTAATGCTTTTGTGATTAATCGTTAGCGTGTAGGCCTTACATTCGCCCTCTTCAATCTCATTAGTGTCACCGAGTACATGTTGCATGTATTAACGAGCGCCTTAAAGCCATAAACCAGACCAGCGTTTACTGAGACGCTGCCATAGAGCCTGGGGGTTTTTTTCAAAAATAATATTGGCTTCCGCATGAATTAGCGTCCAGTCACCACGGTCAATCTCCATTTGGAGTTGGCCGGGAGACCAACCGGCATAACCCGCATAAACTCTTGAGTCTCCAGAGAAAGGTGTTGAAAAGGCACTCTTGGCGGTTGAAAAATAAATATTTTCAGCGATACGATGCATGTTTTTTCGGGGTTGAGTGGTGCGCAGTATTACAAATATCGCGTTAGTGCTAACGGGTCCCCCTAGGTACAGTGACTCATCGTTCAGTTTGAGGTGTTGTGTCTGGGGAAAAATGTTGGTGAGGGGAATATTGGTAGGTCGATTAATCGTTAATCCCGTGGCGCCCCGTTCGCTGAGGTGCGTGATTAGGATAACGGCTTGTTGAAAGCTGGTATGGTCTAGCTGTTCTGTGGCGACTAAAAAGCGGCCTTGGTTTTCGGGTAATGTTTGCTCGGCCGACAATGGGAGGCAGCTAAACAGGAAGATAAGTGAAAGGAGTATAGCGGCTGAATCAGTCCATGTTGACTGAAAGCAGTGGGCATTTTTCTCAATTGCTGGCTTTGCCATGGTGGTGTCCAACCAATAAGAACGTCTCTTGAGTATAGTGGACTTCCCGCCAAACGAACCTGTCTTGTATCTTTACAGTGCTGACGGATAGCAAATATATTATTTCAGCGCGCTATGTGTTCAAGCCGCTTCGACAGAAAAGCCGCCATTTTGGATGGCAGTTTGCGTGGCCGCGTCAGAACGTTCAAGTAGTAGTCGAATATCATCACCCTTGTCCCATGAAGCCACACCAAAACAGGCCTGTGGTTCAACAGAAAGTTGGTCATCTACGGTCACTTTAAGCGCGTTGAGTTGGCTGGCAATTTTATTGGCGAGGGATATCGCTGCTTCTTTATCAGTTTCGGGTAACACAAATACAAACTGACCGGAATCTAGGCGACCCACTAAATCTGCCCAACGCATTTGGTCCCGTAGTAATTGGCTTACAGCAACAATAACTTTGTCGACGGCAACTTGGCCTGCTGTATCGTTAATTTCATCGGCATTAATAATATTCATGGTCACCACGGAGAGTGGATTTTGGTAGCGGCGGCTGCGTGAAATCAGAGGCTCAAGGCCTTTGTTAATAGCGAGATCATTTAAAAGGCCGCTAATAGCATCAACAGTGTTGTGCTGCTCGAGGTGCTGGGCCAGTTGCGTACGTTCCGATCTAAGCAGTTCTTCTTCGCTAACATCAACGTAGAAAATAGTG
>JASJGO010000098.1:0-8379 GCA_033791505.1 Cycloclasticus sp. | reverse complement strand
TAGACGACATCAATAGGTAAAGGTAGTTGTAAACTACAGCCTGCTAACAACCATTCCCAATTGCAATGATGAGCGGCCAGCATGATAACGGATTGATTATTACCAGCAAATTTCATAATAAGCTCAGGGTTTTTGAGCGTTACGCGTTTGCGAATTTGTTCCTCGCTGAGGTGCAGTGTTTTAATTGACTCGGACATCGTATAAGCCAGATGTTTGAAATTCAATTTCGCTAATTGCTGGGCTTCTTTAAGCGGCATCTCAGGAAAAGAGTTCTGCATATTACTTAAAATAACATTGCGTTTTTTTTCAACGAAATAATAACCCGCCAAATAAATAAGGTAGGTGATGGCGTATAAAATGGGGAACGGGAGTTTGCCTAAATTTAAGTAAAGTTTTGAAAAGATAGGCTGCCTATGTTTGGCCATATTGGATGCTACGGATTATAAATTTTGGCGTATTCTAACAAAGCTAATCGTACAAACGGTAAATTTGTATTAAGCGAAAAACAGATAGCCGATCAGAATGGCGACGATAATGCCAACCAGATCTGCAAATAATCCGCAGGCCACTGCGTGGCGCGCTTTTTTGATACCTACCGAACCAAAGTAAACCGCTAATACGTAAAAAGTAGTTTCTGTACTGCCCTGTACGATTGAGGCCAATCTACCCGCGAAAGAATCCGCCCCGTGTATTTGCATGGTCTCAACCATCATCGCTCGAGCGCCGCTACCACTGAGCGGTTTCATAAAGGCTGTAGGTAGGGCATCGACAAATCTATTGTCAATAGACAGGTTCGTCAGTGTGGATCGCATGAGCTCAAGAAAAATCTCTAGTGCGCCACTGGCTCTAAAAACACCGATGGCGACGAGCATGGCGACTAAATAGGGAATAATCATAATGGCAGTTTGAAAGCCATCTTTAGCGCCTTCGATAAATGATTCATAGACATTGATGCCTCGTTTTAGGGCGCCAGCCATAAATAATATAATTAAAGCAAAAATAATAAAGTTACTGGCTAATGAGGACTGTCGCTGCATCGAGATCTGATCGAGTTGTGAAAAATACAATAAGATTGACAGGATGATAACGCTGAAACCAGCTAAATAACTCAAAATAACGGGGTCATACAACTTGATCCGTTGAACGCTTGCCACCGCAATGAGCCCAGCCATTGTCGATGCATAAGTGGCAATTAAAATGGGAATAAAGACGTCAGTAGGGTCAGCGGCACCCATTTGAGCCCGATAAGTAAAAATCGTTAGTGGAAACAGGGTGACGGCAGACGTATTAATAACTAAAAATAAAATTTGTGCGTTACTGGCGGTGTCTTTTAGTGGGTTCAACGCGTGTAAATGCTGCATGGTTCTAATACCAAGAGGGGTGGCGGCGTTATCTAGTCCCAACATATTGGCTGAAAGATTCATCACCATGGCGCCAAAAGCCGGGTGGTTGTCAGGTACTTCAGGCATTAAACGTTTAAAAAGCGGGTTTAGAAATCGGGTAAGCAAAGTTATAAACCCACTTTTTTCACCGATCTTCATAATCCCCATCCAAAAACATAAAACCCCGGTTAAGCCGAGTGAAATTTCAAATGCTGTTTTTGATAAGGTGAAGGTAGCCAGCGTCATTTCATTAAAAATGGCGCTATCACCGAGAATAAATAAACGATAGAGCCCCGTTACAAAGGCGATGAAAAAAAAGCTGAGCCAGATAATATTTAACATAAAATAAAATGAATCTTCCGAACGTTAACAATAACCTAATTAACCAACACAATGTCCGATAAGAATATCGAAACACATAATAAAATAGAAGAATTGCTGTTCATCATGTCGCAACTTCGTGATCCTGATAAGGGCTGTCCATGGGATTTAGAGCAAAACTTTGAAACCATCGCGCCATACACTATTGAAGAAGCTTATGAAGTAGCCGAGGCGATTCAACAGTCTGATATGCCTGCATTACGCGATGAACTAGGTGACCTGTTATTTCAGGTGGTTTTTCATTCGAAACTGGCAGAAGAGCAGCAGAGCTTCTCTTTCGACGATGTGCTGGTGTCCATTTGTGAAAAACTAAGGCGCAGGCACCCGCATGTATTTGATAACAAGCCGGTTGATACGAAAAACCTGGCGAAGCAATGGGAAGTTCATAAGCGTGATGAAAAAGCTCTGCGACAAAGTGCTGGTGTCCTAGATGACGTTGATACCAAACAACCGGCGATGAATCAAGCGTATAAACTACAAAAAAAGGCATCAGCAGTTGGGTTTGACTGGGATAGTTTGGCGCCAGTACTCGAAAAACTGGACGAGGAAGTGAGTGAGCTCAAAGATGAAATTGGCATTTTTGATAACCGCGAGCGTTTAGAAGAAGAATTAGGTGACGTTATGTTTAGTTGCATTAATTTAGCGCGACACCTCGATATAAACCCTGAATGGTCACTGCGTAAAGCTAACAAACGTTTTTCAGATCGCTTTGCCTACGTTGAACAACAGGCAATAAAGTCAGGGGTTAAAATTGAAGACTGTAGCCTTGAAACCCTGGAGGCTTTTTGGCAGGCTGCAAAAAAAGCCTCTTTATAATGTGATTGCTTAATGTAATCAGAACCTTATAAAAAAAACAATTTAGGATATTCTAATTGTTTTTAGTATACTCAGAACTCAGTAGAGTTAAATGATGCTAGCCATAATTATAAAATGCATTAACAAATAAAGATAACCTGCTGATTTAAATGTTTATTTAGGAGAGAAAAAGAGATGTCAGAACGAGTTAAAGGTATTGTTAAATGGTTTAATAATTCAAAAGGTTTTGGTTTTATTCAGCCAGATGCGGGTGGGGAAGACGTGTTTGTTCATTTTAGAGCGATACAAGGCGATGGTTTTCGTACTTTAAAAGAAAATCAGGCCGTTGAATTTACTATTACGAAAGGTGACAAAGGACTTCAAGCAGAAGAAGTGACTGGCTTATAGTAAGGCGTTAACTTGCAACGGTAGTTTTACTACTCGAACGAAAGGTTTGTTCGGCTCGGTTGTCGAGGAGTGTGAGTTTTGTTTGAAAATAGACCACGTTTGATTAGCGTTGGATAAGTTTCGCACAAACGATAAAACTGTTTGGCTCAGCTATAGCTTTGGTAGGTTTTAGCTACGTAACGTTCAACAATTATCTGGAACTGTTCTGCTATATCGTCGCCTTTTAAGGTGACATCTTTATGACCGTCGATATACACGGGCGCTACTGGTTTTTCGCCCGTTCCGGGCAGGCTGATGCCGATATTGGCATTCTTGCTTTCGCCTGGGCCATTTACTACACAACCCATTACCGCAACTTTCATTTCTTCGACTCCCGGATGCTGGGTTTTCCATTCGGGCATTTTATGTCGCAAGAAAGATTGAATGTCCTGCGCCAACTTTTGAAAGTAATCACTACTGGTCCTACCGCAACCAGGACAGGAAATAACCGCGGGGGTAAACGAACGTATTCCCATGGATTGTAATATTTCTTGCGCTACCACGACTTCCTGGCATCGATCGCCACCGGGCTCGGGTGTTAAAGAAATACGAATGGTATTACCAATACCTTGATGAAGTAAAACCGCTAAAGCGGCCGTAGAAGACACAATCCCCTTACTGCCCATACCAGCTTCGGTTAACCCAAGGTGAAGAGGGTAGTTGCAGCGTGACGCAAGGTCTTGATACACGGAAATAAGGTCCTGAACGCCACTCATTTTACAAGACAATATGATTTTATTTCTTGCCAGGCCCAGTTCAACCGCTTTTTCAGCGCTTTCTAAAGCGGATGTAATAACGGCATCATGCATCACTGAAACGGAGTCCCTGGGCGCGCTTGATTTGGAGTTATCGTCCATTAATCTAGCCAAAACAGAGGGATCAAGGCTTCCCCAATTAACACCGATGCGGACGGGTTTGTCATATTGAATGGCGAATTCAATCATTTGTGCAAACTGTGGGTCTCTTTTACTACCACGGCCTACATTTCCAGGGTTAATTCGATATTTAGCCAGGGCTTGTGCGCAAGAGGGGTATTTGGCCAGTAATTTGTGACCATTAAAGTGAAAATCGCCGACTAAAGGCACGTCGCAACCAAGTGCATCTAGCTTTTCTCTGATGGTCGCCACGGCAGCGGCGGCTTCTTCGGAGTTTACCGTAATGCGAACCAATTCAGAGCCCGCTTTAGCTAATTGGTAAACTTGTGTTACGGTTCTAGCAATATCAGCGGTATCAGTGTTAGTCATTGATTGAACAACGACGGGGTGACCCGGGCCAATTAAAACGGTTCCTACTTTAACAACGGGTGGTGTATGCATTTGGCTCTTTAAGGTCGGCATTAATAAAGTGTTTGATTATATCTTTAATTACTTTTTAGGTGTGTTCTGAAAGTTTTCAATTAATTTGAAAGCGCGATCTATAACGTCAGTAGGGGTGTAGAAGTGCGGAGAAAAACGAATTCCGCCGCCGCGTTTTGCGCAGACAACATTGTGAGTGGTCAGGTAGTCAAATAGCCTGTCGGTATCATCGTTTGACGACTTGAAGACAATGATATTATTGCCGTTTTTATCGGGGTTTGTTAGCAGCGTGAGGGAGGCATTTTGTTTCACTTTATCAATGACGTATTGCCCACGCGCGATAACGTTGGCGGCAACATTATCCATACCTGTTTCCAGCAATAAACCAATACTGGCCGACAAAGCGTGAATACTCAGCATATTCGGGCTACCACACTCAAAACGCCTCGCTGATTTAGCCGTGGTCCATAATGGCGTGTCGTAATTACCCATATCCTCAACCATATGCCAGCCAAACTGTGTTAATTTGAGCTTATCCAGCGCCTGCAGTCGGCAGTAAAAAACAGCCAGGCCTTCTGGCCCCAGCATCCATTTATGCCCATCGGCCATAACAAAATCGGCCTGATATTTTTGTACGTCAAAAGGGAACGCGCCTATCGATTGGATGGCGTCTATACAAAACAATACACCATTTTTTTGGCATGCCTGACCTAAGCGTTCGAGGTCAACGCGTAAGCCAGATGCGTATTGCACCGAACTGATCGTTAAAAGACGGGTTCGCTGATCTATCTGTTGGATCAGCGCGTCGGTCGGATCGCTCAGCCCTTTCAATGCTGTTTTCTTAACCGTGACGCCCTGATTAGCGAGTGATTCCCAGGGGATCATATTGGAAGGGAATTCTTCATCGCTAGTGATAACGTTATCGCCAGCGTTCCAGTCCAGGCCGTAGGCAACAAAAGATAGCGCTTCTGAAGTGTTTTTAACCAGAGCGATTTCATCAACAGACTCGGCGTTTATTAATGACGCTAATTGCTTTTTTAAGTGGGTTTCAACTTTCAACCAGTTAGCGTATTTTTTTGAGCCGATGGTAACGTTTTCTCGGCAAAACGCATTTACCGCCTGTTCGGTACGGCAAGGCCAGGGCGCTACAGCCGCGTGATTGAGATAAATGACGTCGTCATCAAGATTGAATTCGCTGCTGTAATCGTTACTCATAAATATTTGGACGACTTAAAAAGGGCTATTCTATCCTTTTTACAAATATCCTTATAGACTTGCTGGAGTTTGTTAAAGATAGAGGAGGGGAGTAATGTTGTGTATTGGCCATAGAGGTGCAATGGGTTATGTACCCGAAAACACCTTGTTGTCGATCCGTAAGGCCATCGAATTAGGCGCAGACTGGGTCGAAATAGACGTTCATCTGGCGGATGCTCAGCTCTTTGTTATTCATGATGAAACCCTGGACAGGACGACCAATGGTAAGGGTAAATTGTCGACTTATAGTTTTGCAAAATTGCGCGCGCTCGACGCTGGATGGGGTGAGCAAATACCGACGCTACAAGAAGTGATAGAAGAGGCTAAGGAAAAAGTAGGGTTAAATATAGAATTAAAAGGTATAGCAACCGGTGAGGCCGTCGCTATACAGTTGTCTGCCCTGGATAAGGAACATAAAGAGCAAATTTTAGTTTCATCCTTTCTAATGGACGAGTTGGTCAACATGTCGAGGTTAGATGAAACGATTAAATTAGGCGTGTTGGCCGGAAAGAACGTACGAATTGCATTCGAGTGGGCAAAAAAATTACATGCTTTTTCCATACACTTGAGCCTGAACCTAGCTACAGCAGAATACGTTCGCCAAGCCCACGATCAGAATCTAAAATTGTTTGTTTATACAGTGAATAAGCAAGTTGATATCACCCGGATGAAATTAATCGGTGTAGATGGTGTCTTCACTAATTACCCTGACAGGGTATTAAGCGTTATTTCACGTTAGTTTTTTGAGCTGAAGGCGGGTGTAGTACAAGGTGAAAATCATGCTGATTAAAACGATCAATGCGACTGAAGCAAACAACCATTCGATGTTGTACCCGAGGATGGTAATTAACCAGTAATTTACCGCCAAGGGCAGAAGCAACTGTCTAAATAAACCCATAATTACTGGGAAGTCCGGTTGTTTTATGGCCTGTAAGGTTGCCACACTAATAAAAAGCGATACGTAACAAAAAAAGGCCAATGAATCGATTCTTAAGTAGCTAACGCCAGTACTAACGATACTGGTTTGGGGGCTGAAAAAAGTCATTAAATGCGGTGAAAGAAAAATCATCACGGGAATGCAGAACAGGGAAATAAGAAGGCCTAATATTAGTCCTTTACGATAGGTTTCTGCAATTCTGCGATAATTTTTCGCACCAAAATTTTGCCCGGTAATAGCGAGCACAGCAGTACTAAGCCCGAGAGCGGGTAATAGCAGTACCTGCTCCAAACGAAGCCCCACAGAGTAACCAGCTACGGCATAATCGCCAAAGGTGCTAACGAAAGCGGTCACGATCAGGCTACCGATAATCATAATAAAAAAATTAAAACTCGCTGGGAAAACTTGCCTAATAATTCTCACAGCTACCTGACCGTCAAAAGCCGGGAAAGGTTTGTAGCCGAGACGTTTGCTTAAAATTGATAATAAATATACGGCTGAGGCGATCTTAATAATAAGCGTTGCCCAGGCAAGGCCGGATACGCCCATCTGCAATCCAAAGGTGAGTAGTGGGTTTAGCGCGAGATTGGCAAAAAAGCCGGCGATGAGCGCATTTCGGTTTGATTTAGTATCCCCCAGCGCCATTAATGCACCCGCTGCAACGCTACTGATAGAAAAAGCGATATTCCCCATCAATAAAATATTAATGTATTCCCACGCCAATTCAGTTGTCGAGTCCTGGGTGCTTAGCCAGTCGATCGCATCCTTGGCGAACCAAAGGCCTGCGATGATAATAATGATCGAAAACAGGATGCCGATAGCAATCGAATTAGAAATGATGTGTTTAAGTTGGCTGGCCTTTTTAAGACCAATTTCTGTTGCGACCATCACCGAAGTGCCATTTTGTAGCCCGGCGAGTAAACCAATAAATAAATAGAAGACAATGCTGGAAACGGATAGGCCGACCAATGCGTCATCCGAAATTTTTCCTGCAAACCAGTTATCCGTCAGGTTATAGAGGGTGTTAAAAAACATGCCTATAGACGCGGGTATAGCTAAGTTAATCAGGTGTCGATAAATTGATCCCGTCGTTAAGTCGAATTGAGCTTGAGGCGTCTGCATGGGTTTAAAGATTAATATTTAGCATTGAGTATATATTGGTGTAACCGTCAGTCATTAATTTTTTAAGGAACATGGGTTTATTAATTTAAAATCAACTTTCGTTATAAACGCTTTGTCTTATTCATTTATAAGCATAAAAAGGATTCCACCCTTTTTATGACGATTAATTTTAAAGAACTTGTTGATGACTAACTTATACAGAAAATCGTTCAAATGAGTTCTAAGGCTGTATTTAGCAGAAGGGGATCAATCTGATACGCGCAGTTTAATTATTCCTTGTGTGAGCCCTTATTCCTGCTGTAATCCTCATATTTATAACTTCGTATAATGTATATTATGTTAAATCGGCAATAATAAATAATTCAACTAAACTTCAAGCTCATTGTTAAATATGAGGTTCAAATGGATTTTGAGCTACTGTACCGCAAACGCTTTACGCGTAAAGGATTAGCGGATTATTTAGAAGTTACTATTAACACCGTCAAAAACTGGGAAGCCACAAACAAGCCGCCGATATCAGTCGTCAAACTTTTACAACTACTGAACCAGGACCTTACGCACCTTGGTAATGAATGGAAAGGATTTTTTTTCCACGATCAGCGACTCTACACCCCAGAAAAAGAACCCGTACAAGCTGGGCATATTCGAGCTATTAAGTATTATCGAATGACTATTGATATTTTACAAAGAAAAGAAAAAAAGAAATTGCCAGATAATGTAAAAATATTAAGGTTTAAACAAGACTAACGCGCTACGCTTGTTAACT
>JASJGO010000097.1:0-6603 GCA_033791505.1 Cycloclasticus sp. | reverse complement strand
AATAAGGTGCAAATATATAGGCTTTTTTAAATTCCAATTTTGTTCGAAATAAACTAACGTTTTCGAAACGAATATTAAGCATTAGAATTCAATCTAAAAGTTTATATAAAAAGCTAAGGCTGAGTAAATGAAGTTTTAATAAAGCAAGCTTGATATCTTGTTGAGGGATAACAACAGGAGTTTTTCAATAACTAGTTGCTCAGGCTAAAGCGATCTTTATTCTGCGATAGCTGGGAAGGGTTGGGTCAATAAGTCCGACCATCTGACGTATTCACGTCGATAAAACTTAAATATAAAAAAGGCTGACTGAAATGTTTTGCAAGAAAAACAAGCTTAGTCTTATCTTAATCTTTTTTTACCAGCGGCTCTTCGGGCTGCCTTTTTCTCAGCTTTTTCTAGAATGATTTTATCTACTTCAATAAGCTCTTTTTCCATCATTTCAGGTGTTTCTAGCGACATTTGGCCCAGTGAACCATCTCGAAATTCATTGATAAATAAAGTCGCGGTTTTATTTAGATTTAACTTCCCACCGTTTACCAAACAACCTCTTTTACGACCAATTTGTTCAAACAAGGCCGTTTCATCTCTAGGCTTTTCATCGAGTGAATAACGTTCCATTAGCCTTTCTGGGTAGTGTTTTAAAATAAACTCAGCCGCGTAGTAGGCGATATCGTCATAATCTAAAGCAGTATCCTTAATGGCGCCGGTAATACCTAAGCGATAACCACTATTTTCATTGTGAACTTTTGGCCAAAGAAGACCGGGTGTATCGAATAAAATAATGTGATTACCCAAATCGATCCGTTGTTGTGATTGCGTAACCGCGGGTTCATTGCCCGTCTTAGCGATCGTGCGGCCCGCTAAGGTGTTAATTAACGTGGATTTTCCCACGTTAGGGATGCCCGTAATTAAACAGGTGATAGGCGATTTGATAGTGCCCTTATTCGGCACGAGTTTTTTGCACAAGGAAAATATTTGTTCGCTCTTATTGGGTTGATTTAAGTTTAAAGCGAGTGTTTTTGTATTCTTTGTTTGTTCAAGGTATTGCTGCCAATTCAGGGTTTCTTCTTCATCCGCTAAATCGGTTTTATTCAGAATTTTTAAGCAGGGTTTGTCTCCCCGAATGCTAGCCAGCATTGGGTTTTCGCTACTGTATGGAATGCGAGCGTCGACAATTTCTATAAACATATCAACCATTGGGAGACGTTCTTTTATCTCCTTCTGGGCCTTATGCATATGACCTGGATACCAGTTAATGCTCATAGTGATGTGTCGATTGGCTTGGGGTTAACTGTTTTTATAGCAAACAGATTTCAATAATGTGGCGGAGCTTCGTTTAACAGTGTCGATAAATGATCCTTACCGCTGTCGGCAGGATCATCGGCGCTTTCAGTTAGCTGTTTAAACTGTTTTTTTAGCGCGTCAATCTGGTTTTGTTGCTGGCAAATAACACTATCCAGCTGCTGGATAGTGTCTTCTAGATAGGCCGTTTTTATTTCAAGTTCTGTTATACGCTTTTCCATATTGCTTAATTCTATTCTGTTTTGTTTTTATTCTTCTTAGGCTTTTTAGTATAGGTTTTTTTACCTTTAGCTGGCTTCGCTGACGTTAATGCAGGTTTAGCCTCGTGATCTGTTCGTTCAATATTGAGCGCTTGATTACGTACACGAATTTTCTTTAGGCTGTCGAAAACAACTTTCGGCATGCCAACCGGCAATTCTATATAGCTATGGTCGTCTTTAAGTTCTATATGGCCAATGTTTTTGGGGTCGACGTCCGCCTCATTGGCTATTGCACCTACGATGTCCCCTGGCATGGCGCTGTGGTTTCTTCCCACTTCAATGCGGTAGTTATCCATCGGTACCTTAGGGTTGCCACGTTTACTCTTAGGCAGGCTTTCTTTGTCAGGCCTAAATGATTTAGTTTCTCTTTCTTTAAACGGTCTTTCAGATCTTGTCGGTCTGTCATCTCGTCCGCCAGAGCGACTCTGATTAGAGGATGATTTTTTGGACTCTTCTAGTACTAATGGTTTGTCTTTTTGCGCTAAATAAGCAAGCGCCGCAGCCATTTGCATAGGGTCAATATCGTTTTCCTCAATATAAGACTGAACGACTTGATGGAAAAAGTCTAAGTCTTTATTGCCCAGGGCAGCGGTGATGGTGTCTTTAAATTGACTAGAGCGCTTCTCGTTAACCTGCTGACGAGTAGGTAGTTCCATTGATGTAATTGGCTGACGAGTTGCGTTTTCGATGGCGCGTAATAAACGTCGCTCACGTGGCGCTACAAATAAAATCGCCTTACCCGTTCTACCGGCGCGACCCGTTCGACCAATACGGTGAACATAGGCTTCAGTATCGTAGGGAATATCATAGTTAACAACGTGGCTGATACGCTTTACATCGATACCACGAGCGGCGACATCGGTAGCGACCAGAATATCAATTTTGCCGCTTTTCAATTGTTCTATAGTGCGCTCGCGTAAAGTTTGAGTCATATCACCATTAATGGCTGATGCCGAGTATCCACGCGCTTCAAGTTTTTCGGCTAATTCAACCGTTGATGCTTTGGTACGCACAAACATAATGATGCCATCAAAATCTTCCACTTCAAGAATGCGGGTTAAGGCGTCTAGTTTGTGTAGACCGCTGACCATCCAGAATCGTTGTTCGATGCTCTCTACGGTGGACGTTTTAGTAATGATCTTAACGACCTTAGGGTCTTTAAGGTATTTATCTGCAACACGGCGAATAGGCGCGGGCATAGTGGCAGAGAAAAGCGCAACCTGGCGTTGCTTAGGGGTTTGCTCTAAAATCCACTCTACGTCGTCGATAAAGCCCATTCTGAGCATCTCATCGCCTTCGTCTAGTACGATAGTTTTAAGCTTATCAAGGCGTAAGGTTTTACGGCGTAAATGGTCCATAACTCGGCCGGGTGTGCCTACGACGACGTGAACGCCGCGTTTTAGCTGGCGTAACTGCGTATCCATGCTTTGACCGCCGTAAATAGGTAATACATTAAAACCCTTCATCGCACTGGCGTAAGTTTTAAATGCCTCGGCCACTTGAATCGCGAGCTCGCGCGTTGGCGCTAATACAAGCACTTGAGTATTTTTGTCGTCAAGATCAATTTTCGACAACAGAGGCAGCGCAAAAGCGGCGGTTTTACCGGTGCCGGTTTGAGCCGTACCGATGAGGTCAAATCCCTCTAATAAATGCGGGATGGCTTCAGCCTGAATAGGTGACGGTTGTTCGTAACCGATGCGTTTTATAGCGTCCATTACGGCAGTCGACAACGCTAAATCAGCGAAGTTTAAAGTGGTTTGGGATGTCATTTTAGGGCCTTAACTTAGAGATAGAGGTATCGTTAAGTTATAGCTAACTCAAGCGTCTCTCAGGGATGTAAAAGGGTATTATACGCGATTATCGGAAAAGATGGTTGATTAACCCGTTAAGCTGGGATAGTCGTTAAAAATAGTCGTTTTAACGACTTATCGTCAACAGGAATAGTGGCATAGACTGGTTAATTATCTATACTAGGTCACGGAAGGTGATACTTTCCAAAGTATATGACGACGACAAATGCAAAGGACAAAAATAATGCAACGAGATACAACCGTTTACTGGCGAGCCATATTTCTATTATGCGGGTTAGTTCTATTTTTAACCGCCTGCGGCAGCCCGTTGCCTAAAACAGAAGATGAAACCAAGTCCCGTTGGGACACCTTCGACGAAGCTATGTCGGCTTACGACAAAGTCATCCTCGGCAAAAGCACCGTTAACGACTTGCGCGAACTGGGTTACGACCCATACTCAGCGCCCAACGTAAAAATACTCTCGTATTTAGATATCATTCAAAAGTTTATGCCTACCAACTCCGTCAAGTTAGAGCAATTACCGTTAAGCGTACAAAAATGCTTAGCCAAACAGGAAGCGTGCATGGCTTACGAAGCGCACCCAGGAACCGTCAAAAGGAAGCGCGTTGGAAGTTTATTTCTAGATCTACTTGGCTTTAAACGAAAAACCATCGAAACGGGTTGGCGCTTTAATGCCTTAATCGTTTTAGATAATGACGTAGTAGTGTATAAAGTTTGGAGTGGTGTGCCGATTGTTGATTCAGAACAAACACGCAAAAACCCACTCGGGCCTCTTCAAAATTCCGGTGGTTCTATAGCTAAGGACGCAGTTGGTTTATAACTGAGCTTAGATAAGATTGTTAGAGAAACGGTCTGCTAGTTCTTTACTTTAGCGGTGCCCACAGCCCGTATCTGTATCAACGAATTACAAAGCCTCCCGCTGGCTCGCTTATGCCCAATTCTTATACTTTAAATTGTGATACTAAACCGTGTAAATGATTTGATAAAGCCGAGAGTTTACTGCTCACCTCATGGGAACTCGAGACCGCTTCAGAAGACTGATCAGCCAATTCACTAATTGAGCTGATATTCTGATTAATGTCATGAGCTACTGAGCTTTGCTCTTGTGCAAAGCTAGCAATTTGGCTATTCATCGCAGATATGGACTCAATCGCACGTGTAATATTAACCAATGAGCTTCCCGCTTCACCTGCTTTTTGTATGGTTACTTCCGCTTCTTCACGACCAGAATTCATGGCGTTTACAGCTGAGTCCGCACCTGATTGTAGGGATTCAATAATTTCCTGAATTTCCTGAGTTGCGTGTTGAGTACGACCAGCCAGCGTTCTTACCTCGTCAGCAACTACGGCAAAACCACGACCGTGCTCTCCTGCTCGAGCCGCTTCAATGGCGGCATTTAATGCTAATAGGTTTGTTTGTTCCGCAATGGCCTTAATAACATCAAGAACCGTATCAATACTCTGGGTCTGATTTTGTAGTTCATTGATAACTGAGCCAATATTATCGACCTCGGAAGCGAGTTTAGAGACTGATTGAATGGTGTTCTCAACAATCACATTAATTCGCTTGGTTTGCTCGTCCGCTTCGATGGCAGACTGAGCCGCATCTGACGTGCTTTTTGCCACTTCCTGCACGGATGCCGACATTTCGTTAATTGCAATAGCTACTTGATCAACCCCGGATTTTTGTTGCTCTACGCTCAATTGGGTCGACTGTGAAATTGAAGACATTTCGTCAGCAGACAAGCTAAGTGTTTCGGTAGATTTCGTCACATCAATGATAACGCTCTGAATTTTACTCACGAATTTATTAAAAGCTTTACCAAGGCGGGCAATTTCATTCGTGCCGTCTTCGTTTAGACGTTGGGTCAAATCGCCATCACCCGCAGCAATATCATTAAGAGCAACCAGGACGTCTGAAATTGGCTTGCTAATTGTTTTGGTTAGAAGGAATGAAAAGAACACACCAATTAAAAGCGCTAATGCGCCAATCATTATGGTTTCATTACGCTGAGAGGCGATGGCCGATTGATAATATGAGCGATCCATCGCTATTTCCAGCACACCAATTACCTTACCGCTAAAATCTCTAATCGGGCCAGCAATATGCCCCGCATCTCGATTGTTGACGACATGTTGGGTGATGTCGATCAAGCCCTCGAGGCTTCTTGTTAATGACTCATTATCCAGCCGCGATGCTTCATCAATGGTGCCTGCAAAATGCTTTAGTTCCCCATCAAAGAGGAGGTGTAAAGCCATATCGACATCTGAGGCTTGTTTAAACTCATCAAAAAATGGTTGTCCAAAAGACATGCCAAATTCAACAGAGCCGAGGTGTTGTCCATGATTAAAAACAGGAACCATGCCGCGGACACCTAAGCCAGCCACACCTTGTTCAAGCCCGCGGACGGGTTTTTTTGTGGTGTTGGTCTGTACCACTGTTTTCCTGAATGAAGATAGATCATCGCCAAATTTTTGAAGTTTATGAATTCTTAAAAAAGATGTCGCCGGCGGAATGTGAAATTGAAGCTGCCGAACAGCATAGCTTGGGTTCTTTTTCAAAACTTTAAATGAAGCCTCTAAAGCGTTAGCGAGCTGAACCCTATTACCACTGGCAAAACCCCGCTGTACATCAGGAATATTCGCCACCAAAGCGCTCATCATTTCTGCCGCTCGGCCTTCTTTTTCTAGTTGGTCTAGAGCCTGCGTGTAATGACTCTGTAACTCACGCGTTTCGGCCTGTAATAATACGGATTTCATATTATTTATACTCAGTATAGACAGCATCAACGTGGCCAGTGATACACTCAGTAAAACGCCTAAACCAATTTTTATATTTATTTTTATATTTTTAAGCATGATAAATCCATTAACCATTTAAAAGTTTAAGTTATTAATAATAGACGAACTTCTTGAATTTACTGCCTTATCTAAGAAATAAAATAACATCGTAGTGACATAATGCAATAGTTCGTTATGATTGAACTAACAAACTATAAATTTAAGGAGAATAATGTTGACTAGTTTATTTGATCCAATAAAAATCGGCGCACTTAACCTGCCTAATCGTATTATCATGGCGCCGCTTACTCGCAGCCGTTCAGGCAGTAGCCGTGTTCCTAATGATTTAATGAAAGAATATTATACCCAGCGTAGTACGGCGGGATTAATCATAAGCGAAGCCACTGCGGTAGCCCCGATGGGGGTGGGTTATGCGGATACCCCGGGTAT
>JASJGO010000096.1:0-3101 GCA_033791505.1 Cycloclasticus sp. | reverse complement strand
AGACTTTTGCTCTTCCTATCTCATCACTGAAACCGATATTTATAAGAAAACCATCAGGCATAAATTAGGGTTGTGGGATTCGAAACAAAACGAGGTGGTTAAGCCGCTGTTAGATGCTTTTTTAGCGTCTAAGGGCTCAGGCTGACCCCCATCCATTCTATAGTGCTGCTATAGCCTTGATATCGACGTTTCACAGTATATATTTAGAGCACAGGCCTTAGGGCGGCAGAGACAGATGGATGTATTCGAAACAGTTTATTTGATTGGCTTTGCGGTGGCATCTGTGGTTCGAAGTTATTACGGGTTGCAGTACAAAGGTAAGGAAATAGTACATTCTGATAAAGAGAATCCCATAGTGTTTGTTGGTATGGCGTTATGGAGTGTTGCGTTGATATTACCTTTCATAGCAATGTTCTCAGATGAGCTGGCCATGGCTGACTATGAGATTATTACCGCCATAAAAGTGATGGGCGCGTTTATCTTTATCGGCAGTCTTTGGGTGCTTTGGCAGTCACATGTCGATTTGGCTGCCAATTTTTCACCTTCCCTTTTTATTCGAGAGGATCATGTGCTTGTCACACAGGGCGTTTATCGAAAAATTCGGCACCCCATGTATTTGTCATTTTTTATGTGGGCAATCGGGCAGGCCTTGATTATCGAAAACTGGCTGGCAGGCCCGTTGGGTTTGCTCGCGATTGCATTGATTTACCGGTTTCGAGTGCTGCGCGAGGAGCAACAGTTACTCAGTCAATTTGGTGCTGAATACGAGTCATATCAGAAAAGGACAGGGCGCTTACTGCCAAAGCTCAATGGTTAAAGAGGGAGCCTCTGTTAGTAGGTGATAGTGTATTGGGTGTTAGCGGTTATCAATGTTCGCATCTGGAAATTGATAAAAGCGCAGATTCAGGTATTCGCTAATTTGATTAATTTCAGCACGGTCCCAGTCTAGTTTGAGGTGCTGTGACCAATGAATAACCCATTTTTCGATGTCAGTCACTGAGCGAGATTTGCGTTTTTCACGGATATGAACGCGGCTGTCGTGGCAGACGGTGCAATGATTCTCGTAGAGCAATTGACCGCGACTACCGGTGAGCACACTGGGGATGTTTTCAGGTGCTTGTTTGGTGGGTGTGGTTGTTTGAGGGATGACGGGCTCATTATTAATATTCGTATTAGCGAATAATGCAGCGCTAAAGCAGACCACAAGTACAGCAATTATCTTGAAAGTGAGAAGTTGAGTCATTGTATGCCTCGATACTCATAATATAGGCCAAGTTTTTGTCAGCGTCGAATGTGTGAAGTTGAGAGGGTCGAAAAATAGGGCATTTACTGGTAAAGCGCATAAGTGCAGAATAATACGACCAGTCCCTTTTATGTAAAGTCACATTGAGGAAAGCCAATACATTGTCAAAAGCCAAACCTAAATTAGCCATCGTCATGGCCGGTGGCGGTTCCCGTGCGGCGTACCAGGTTGGCGTATTAAAGGCGATCGGGAAGTGTTTGAAAAAAGGCGCGCCATCGCCTTTCTCGATAATCTGTGGCACATCGGCTGGCGCTATTAATGCCGCCGGTCTGGCTGCCCAAGCAGACCACTACAACGCTGCCGTGCGACAGCTTAGTCTGGTTTGGTCAAATTTTACGAGTGACAAAGTATTTCGCACCGATATGCCAGGCATTGCGAAAACTGGGGCGCATTGGTTGTTGGCGATGTTGCTCGGCGGCCTGGGTAAACAAGGGCCTATGTATTTATTGGATCGAAAGCCCTTACGTAAACTCCTGGAACAATATTTGGATACCGATGTTTATCAGGCCGCCATTGATTCGGGCGTGTTAGATGCCTTATCCGTGAGCGCTTCCGGTTACACCAGCCATCAGTCCGTTTCTTTTTTTCATGGAGGGAACGAATTAAAGAATTGGAAGCGCGCACAACGGATCGGAGTTGCCGCTAATATCACGGTCGATCACCTAATGGCTTCATCTGCCATCCCATTTCTTTTTGCGCCACAGAAGATAAATAGAGAATATTTTGGTGATGGCTCTATGCGTCAGACGGCACCAATCAGTCCTGCATTGCATTTAGGGGCAGAGCGCATTTTGGTTATAGGCAATCGAATGCAAAAAGTGCCGGAGCCTCAACGCATTACTAATCCGGATTCCCCTACATTGGGTGAAATAGCCGGCCATGCGCTGGACAGTATTTCCTTGATAGTCTGGAGGCCGATATTGAACGCCTGCAGCGTATTAACCGCACCATAGGTTTAATTGATGAGAGCGAGAAGGAAAAGCAAGGAATTTCTCTGCGCCAAGTCGATGTGCAAGTAATTTATCCCAGCCAAAATTTGGGCGCCTTGGCACAACAGCATGCCCATGAATTGCCTTGGACGCTTCGCATCTTGATGCGCAGCCTTGGGGCATATTCAAAAACTAACAGCAGTTTGTTGAGTTATTTACTTTTTGAACAGGGATATTGCAAAGCTCTGATTGAGCTTGGGTATAAGGATACTCTGGAAAAAAGGGAAGAGATCGAACAGTTTTTAAATGGCGCTATTTAAAACCCCGCCATTTTTTGGCATGGCCGTATGACATTTTTCGAGAGACGCATGCCTATATTCACGCGGAGCTTAACAAACTAAGTTAGAGTATTAATGTATGTTTATCGAGCTGGGTTGTGCTTTTACCGATATAGGCTGAAATGGTTTTGGCAGTTTGTGGACAGGGGCATGGTTTAACCAGTGAATGGTTGAATCAAAGAAGGATTCCTTAGTAGGTCGAAATTTGTGCCTTATATTTAAATAACTATAATTGATTGATGGACAATGCCGGATGCATTTGCCAAATAATACTTAAATGGAGAGTGTCACTATGGATTATCGTATTTCTCGTAATATATATTTTCTAACACTAGTCCTGTTGTTGGCGTCGTGTTCCAGTAATGAAATTTACCGTAGCGATTACAAAACCTGTAATTATAAGGCATCGGGTGATTGTATTGAGAATGCGCTGCAGGTGCATGCCCCGGAAGGTAAGGATGAATATCGGTTGGCTTTTGTGGAGTATGATGACAAAGGCCAATTACGTGATCGTAAGCAGATGGATGCAGT
>JASJGO010000095.1:0-3082 GCA_033791505.1 Cycloclasticus sp. | reverse complement strand
GAGACAGAGCGCGCTGGTTAAAGATGGCTAAAAGCAATGCATTAACGGCGTTGACTCAAAAATTAGAGAGCAGAGAGAATACCCGCGACCGTTTATTAAAACTATCTGCTTTATTGGGCACACCGTATAAAATAAAGCGCCTGGAATGTTTTGATATCAGCCACCTCCAAGGCGATCATACGGTGGCATCTTGCGTTGTGTTGAACGAGGAGGGTCCGCTTAAAGCTGACTATCGCCGCTTTAATATAAACGGCATTAAAGCGGGGGATGATTACGCCGCGCTCGCTCAAGCCGTTTCACGTCGGTTTGTCCGCGCTAGTAAAGGTGAGCATACTCCCCCTGATTTACTTGTGATTGATGGGGGTCAAGGCCAGGTGAGTGCGGTTAGTCTGGCGCTTAAAGAAATAAATTACCCTGATGTGTTCGTTATAGGGATTTCAAAGGGTACTGATAGAAAAGTGGGTATGGAGAAAATCTATCGAGCAATCGACGGACGAGTGTTGATTTTCCCGTCAGATGAGCCAGCACTGCTGGTTGTTCAACAAATCAGGGATGAGGCACATAGATTTGCCATCAGTGGGCATCGTCAACAACGAGGAAAAGTTAAGAAAAAGTCAGCGCTTGAGAAAATACAGGGGCTAGGTCCTAAGCGAAGGCAGTTGTTGTTGAAACAGTTCGGTGGTTTGCGTGAGATTCAGGCGGCCGGGATAGATGATTTATGTAGCGTCGACGGGATCAATAAATCCTTAGGACAACGCATATATGATAGCTTTCATGACGGTAGCTAGGCATAAAAATGCTATCATGTCATAAAATATCCCAGTCGGTTTTGAGCTGAATGATTCTTAATATTCCCACCATACTAACGCTGCTGCGTATTGCATCAATACCTATCATCATGGTCGTGTTTTATTTACCGATTGAGAATGCAAGGTTATGGTGTACGGTGATATTTATTGCGGCGTCATTGACAGACTGGTTTGATGGGTTTTTGGCGAGAAAGTTGAATTTACAGACTGAGTTTGGGGCTTTTCTAGACCCGGTAGCAGATAAGTTGATGGTAGTCGTAATTCTTGTCCTAATCGTACAGGCGGATCCGGCGATTTATATAGCGATACCCGCGGCGATTATTATCGGTCGTGAAGTCTATGTCGCCTCACTGCGTGAATGGATGGCGGCATTAGGTCAGCGTTCCACGATAGAAGTGTCGTGGGTTGGAAAGCTGAAAACAGCGTTACAAATGCTCTCGATGGTGTGTCTATTGTATAGTGCAGAACTCTTTGGTATCCCGGTTCGAATGGTGGGTTTAGTGCTAATTTATATAGCCGCAATTCTCACACTCTGGTCAATGTGGCAATATATTCAGCTGGCGCTGCCTAAATTTAGAAAATAGTAGGGATTCTGGCTTGACAGTTTTGCTACGGAAGATAGAATACACGGCTTCAAGCGGGAATAGCTCAGTGGTAGAGCACAACCTTGCCAAGGTTGGGGTCGCGAGTTCGAATCTCGTTTCCCGCTCCAAATTTTAAACCGTATTGCTATACGGTTTTTTTCATCAAAACCCCCTCTGGCTGAGTGGCAGAGTGGTGATGCAGCGGCCTGCAAAGCCGTGTACAGCGGTTCGATTCCGCTCTCAGCCTCCATCTTTAATTCTTTCTTTAACGGACAATACGCGTGCGGATATTGCGCGTTTTGCGGTACAATTTAGCTACTAAAATTTCCAGGCATCATTGTTGTAAAAAATAGGAGTTTAAACCTATTAAATGATCTGGATATACGTGTAAGCTAATTATTTACCGAACCTTAAGGAAGGGACTGGAATGAGTTCAAAAATCATTTATACCTATACCGACGAAGCACCTTTACTAGCAACCTACTCGCTGCTTCCCATTATTAAAACATTCACCGCGGCCGCCGGTATAGAGATAGAATCAAGTGATATTTCTCTCGCTAGTCGCGTATTAGCGGCTTTTGCTGATGACTTACCGGATGAGCAAAAAAAGCCTGATGTGCTGGCGGTATTGGCTGAGTTAACTCAAGACCCAAAAACCAATATTATAAAATTACCTAATATTAGTGCGTCAATCCCTCAGCTCAAAGAGGTGATTAAAGAACTGCAAGCAAAGGGTTTTAATGTTCCCAATTACCCCGAAGACCCTAAAACGAATGAACAAAAAGCGACTCTAGCCAGTTACTCCAAAGTATTGGGAAGCGCTGTAAATCCAGTTTTGCGTGAAGGAAATTCTGACCGACGCGCACCTAAAGCCGTTAAAGAGTACGCTAAAAAGCATCCGCACTCGATGGGAAAGTGGAGTCAGGCGTCGCAAACACATGTATCGCATATGCACTCAGGCGATTTTTACTGCAGCGAAAAAAGCTTAACTCTCGATAAAGCCTGCCAGGTGAATATAGAGTTCGTTGCTAAAAATGGTGAGGTCAGTATTTTAAAAAAGAATATTGAGCTATTGAAGGGAGAAATTATAGACAGTATGTTTATGAGCAAAAAAGCGCTCTGTAAATACCTTGAAGATGAAATGGAAGACGCGAGAGAAACGGGCGTTATGTTTTCATTTCACGTGAAAGCGACCATGATGAAGGTATCGCATCCTATCGTCTTTGGTCATGCGGTTAAAATCTATTATAAATCGTTGTTTGAAAAACACGGTGAGCTTTTTGATGAATTAGGCGTTAATCCGAATGATGGTTTAAGTAGCGTTTATACGCATATCGAAAAATTACCGGAATCGATTAGGGAAGAGATTCTGGCCGATATGCACGCCTGTTATGAAACTCGTCCTGAGTTAGCCATGGTGGACTCAGCGAAAGGTATTTCTAATTTGCATACGCCTAATGAAGTGATCGTCGACGCCTCTATGCCCGCGATGATAAGAGCGGGTGGCAAGATGTGGGGGCCAGATGGCAAACTAAAAGATACTAAAGCGGTGATGCCTGAAAGTACCTTTGCGCGAATTTATCAGGAAATCATAAATTTCTGTAAAACACATGGCGCTTTTGACCCTGCCACGATGGGTAGCGTGCCGAATGTTGGTTTAATGGCACAAAAGGCTGAAGAGTATGGCTC
>JASJGO010000094.1:0-5490 GCA_033791505.1 Cycloclasticus sp. | reverse complement strand
CCCATCCGCCGTTACACCTTCAAAAACTCCAGACGCCACACGAACAACATAGGCCATGGCCCAACCCGCGATTACGCTGTAATAAGACAAGATCAAAAATCCGGCTATCACGCCCAACCAGCCTAGCCACGACCAGAAAGGACTCGCTTTAGCCTCTGCAGCTAAATCTCGCATCGTATTAATAGGACTTTGCCGTCCTCGACGCCCTAACACCACTTCGGCCATCATTATGGGGACACCTATCAGCAAAATACAAAGTAGATAAACAATAACGAAAGCACCGCCGCCATTTTCTCCTGCAATATAAGGAAACTTCCAGATATTCCCGAGGCCGACCGCCGACCCTGTTGCTGCCAAAATAAAGGCGAAACGTGATGACCACTGCCCGTGTAACGAAGTTTTTTTCATAAAACGAATATCATTATAATTATGCTTAATAAATTAACCTAACTTAATCATTTAACCAAGTTATTACCTCACTTTTATGGCGCTTAGCTGTTCGCTCGCTTAAAATACAGAGATGTCAGGAAAAAAGAAAAAACCAAACAGTAACAACATCGCGTCCAATAAAAGGGCTACCCACGATTACTTTATCGAGCAGCGCTTCGAAGCAGGTTTAGTGCTTGAAGGCTGGGAAGTCAAAAGTATCCGCGAAGGACGCGTACAACTAGCAGAAAGCTATATCAGCATTAAAAATGGAGAAGCCTGGCTATGTGGCGCACATATATCACCCTTGCTGTCTGCTTCCACACACATCAACCCCGAGCAAACTCGCTTACGCAAATTATTACTGAATAGGCGCGAACTAATCAACCTGGTCGCCTTAGTTGAACGAAAAGGTTACACCATCGTACCGCTGTCGATGTACTGGGTTAAAGGTCGTGCAAAGCTTGAAATTGGGTCGGCCAAGGGCAAACAACTGCACGACAAACGCGCCAGCGCGAAAGAAAAAGACTGGCAACGCGAAAAACAGCGTTATATGAAACACGCTGGCTAAAGCTCAATGTAAGTTAAAACACTTAACTGCCATACTATTTTGTGAACCTTTACTACTGTATAGTATCCAACCATTACCAAAGGGGGCGACTTGGCTTCGACGTGGGTAGCAAAACCTTAGGTGCATGCCGAGCTTTCAGTAATCTCGTAAAACATCTGAAAAAATATAGTTGCAAACGACGACAACTACGCAATCGCTGCTTAAACACCAGTAGATTGCTGTCTGACTGGAGCCGTGCTTGTGCGTCCAGCGACCTTCGGGTCACTTCAGGCATCATATCTCACAAGATCGTAATGAAGCTTGTTCGGGGCAGACTTACTAAAACTTAACCGAAATCGTTATTGGTCTTCCTAGCCTATCGGGTAGCTAATAATTAAACTAAAAGTTATAGGATAAGCATGTAGAGCCGAGGGCGGAGTACTTGCGGACGCGGGTTCAATTCCCGCCGCCTCCACCAAAAGATAGTCCAGTAAGGACTTATAAAGACCCATAAAGCCAATAGAAACAAGGTTTTATGGGTTTTTTTATGCCTATAGCATCCAGTACGGTCTTATTAAATCCTAGTTTTTTGGTAACACTGGTAGTAACATCAGCTCTAATATTAACAATCCAGTGTTACTACGATGCCAAAAATAACTAAGCCTCTTACTAATACAGAAGTTAAACAAGCCAAACCTAGAGACAAAGAATTTAACTTATCCGATGGCGGTGGGCTTTCACTTAAAGTCAAACCAAACGGTTCTAAATTATGGTTTTTCAATTATTACCACCCACACACTAAAAAAAGAAATAACTTAAGCTTTGGCTCATACCCAGAAATATCATTAGCACAAGCACGAACAAAGCGAACTGTCGCCAGGGAATTATTAGCCCAAGATATCGACCCCAAAGAACAACGCGACACGCAGACACAGTTACACAACACCGCTCACAACAATACGCTTGAGCATATTGCTGCAAAATGGCTTGACGTTAAAAAAAGCACGGTGTCTGCCGACCATGCTGCAGACACATGGCGATCATTGGAGCTACATATATTCCCCAGCTTAGGTAAAGTGCCTATTCATAAGATCAACGCTGTAAAAACAATATCTATTGTTGAACCGGTGGCGGCAAAAGGAAGCCTGGAAACTGTAAAGCGGCTATGCCAGCGCCTAAACGAAGTTATGATTTACGCAGTCAACACCGGCATTATCACTAATAACCCACTAGCGGGAATCAGCAAAGCTTTTCAGCAACCAGCAAAACAGCACTTACCCTCTCTTAGTCCTAAGCAACTACCTTTTTTCATGGGTACACTGTCTCAAGCAAGTATCCGGTTAACGACTAGGTGTCTAATTGAATGGCAATTACATACCATGGTTAGGCCTAGTGAAGCAGCTGGTTCTCGTTGGGAAGAAATAGATTTTGACAGTCAGCTTTGGATAATACCTGCCGAACGTATGAAGCAGAAAAAACCTCACTACGTACCACTCACCGCCCAATCAATTTCTCTATTAGAGCTTATGAGGCCGATAAGCAGTAACAGTGAATTTATATTCCCATCAGATAGGGACCCCAGAAAACACTCTAATTCACAAACAGCCAATACTGCCATTAAACGCATGGGGTTTGATAAGCAGCTTGTAGCTCACGGCCTACGCTCCATAGCCAGCACCATCTTAAATGAAGAAGGCTTCGACTCTGACTTAATCGAAGCCGCTCTTGCACACACCGGGAAAAACGAGGTTAGGAACGCATATAACCGTACAGATTATTTAAACCGTAGGAAGCCGCTTATGCAGTGGTGGAGCGAATATATCGATAACGCATCAACTGGTAACATGAGCCTCACGGGTAAAAAGGGATTAACCCTCGTTCAAAACGCATGATTCGCATATAAGCAAAACCTTGCTTATATTATCAAGCCCGCCCGTCAAGCACCTTCAGCAAATCAAACACGATGCGCGAAAATCCTGCGGATTTAGCGGGGTCAGATAACAGCTGCATCATCTGATTTTGATGCGCATCGCTACTGCCTAGCACGGCATCATCAATCGCTTTAGGGAAGTCACCCAGCATGGCTTGCTCGGGGGTATTATTAGCGATTTGACTCATCACTAAGGCATTTTCACTAAGCTTATCTCGTATCGTGTAAGCGTAATTAACCAAGTCTTTCTCGGTCAATTGATCAACAATAAACAGCTCATTCAATCGAGCAATAATCTGTGAAATAAATTCTTCTTTTTTATCTTTCGGCTTAGCTGTGCCCAAACCTTCACCTGGCGTCAGGTAATCACCAGCGTCTTCTTTAAGGTTCAAATCCTGTTGCCGTATCTTTGCCAGTCGGTAGTGACTCATCACCACGTTATCCAGATTAATGTCGTCTTCATCCAGCAAAGACTCCCTTAGCATAGGGCGAAGATTGCGCGCGTAAAGGCTCAGCTTTTCCAGGTCTTTATTGTCGTAATCAACAATCTGCGACATAAACTCATAGAAGCGCACGAAGGTGCCCAAATCTTTTTTGAAGATCTCCAGAGCATCCTTCTCCTGCTTACACTCTTTAAGGCTGTTTTCGGCATTGGCAATCAAAACGGCATCACCGCTTTTTTTGCTTCGCTTAAACATGTCGTTCGCTTGTTTATACGCATCAACGGTAGACTTGTAGCGCTTTTGCCAACGCTCCACCGCTGGTTTGCAAATATTGGCGATAGCCGCGTTACTTTTGTTTTTAATAAAGAACGCCTGGCAGAACTGCTCTACTTCTTGCCAGGTAAAAATGCCTATTGCACGTAATTTATCAAACAGGTCGAAAATCAGATCCGGGTCTGACACCTCTTCGAGTTCAGCTGTTTGATAGTATGGTTGGAATGATTTGAGTATCTCTTCAGGCTCATTAAAGAAATCCAGCACAAAAGTGCCCGACTCGGCTTTACCCAGATAGGTTCGATTCAAGCGCGACAATGTTTGAACGCACTCCACTCCACCGAGCTTCTTATCCACGTACATGGCGCAAAGCTTCGGTTGATCAAATCCCGTCTGAAATTTGTTCGCAACGATCATTACCTGATAATCATCAGAATCAAAGGCTTTACGCATATCTCGGCCTTTAAGATTTGGGTTCATGTTCAGTTCGGTAAATTTCTCACCGAGCAGACCTTCGGAGTTAGGATCTTTTTCGTTAAACTCCACTTCACCAGAAAAAGCCACCATCGCATGGACTTTTTTATACCCTTTCTCGGCGATATATTTATCGAAGCCCATTTTATAGCGCACCGCTTCTTTGCGCGAACTGGTCACCAGCATCGCTTTAGCCTGGCCACCTAACAAGCCCATCACATTATCTTTAAAGTGCTCAACAATCACCTGCACCTTTTGTGCGATGTTGTAATCATGCAGCCGCACCCATTGATTCAGTTTTACTTTAGCTTTCTTACTCTCAACTTCTTCGTCTGTACCCTGAATTTTTAACGCCAGGTTATAAGCCACTTTGTAACTGGTGTAATTCTTTAACACATCCAGAATAAAGCCTTCTTCAATCGCCTGCCTCATGCTGTAAACATGAAAAGACACGGGTTTATTGGTTTTAGACGGCTCTTCTTTCGGCTTTGGTAGGCGACCAAACAGCTCCAGCGTTTTGCTTTTAGGTGTAGCGGTAAAGGCAAAATAACTGAGGTTAGGTGAAACGCGGCGAGAGGCGACTGCGGCATCTAGAATGTCCTCTGTGCCCAGCTCCTCATCACCCTCACCTTTGGCATCCATCATCAACACTTCTTTCAACTGACGCGCCGTGGAACCGGTTTGAGAAGAATGCGCCTCGTCCGCAATAATGGCGTAATGGCGTAATGGCGTTCTTTTAAGCTAACGCTATTCTCAATAGCTTTTAAAACAAAAGGAAAGGTTTGAATAGTCACGATAATAATCGGTTGTGAAGCTTCCAGCGCAGAGGCGAGCTTTTCTGATTTGGAACCATCACCCTCTTTTCTATTAATCCGACCGACCACGCCATCGACATGCTCAAACTGATTGATGGTGTCCTGCAACTGATCATCCAGTACGGTTCTGTCGGTAACCACAATCACCGAATTAAACTGTTTATCCCCAGCATTATCGTAAAGCGAAGATAACTGATGCGCCACCCAAGCAATAGAGTTCGATTTACCTGAGCCGGCACTGTGCTGGATCAGGTATTTATGCCCTGGGCCTTCTGTACGGGCGGCACTGATCAACTTATTAACAACATCCCATTGATGGTAACGCGGGAAAATTAACGTTTCTGATTTGTACTTACGCCCTTCCCAGCTTTCTTTCTCTTCAATCTGTAAATGCACATAGCGAGCGAGAATCTTTAACAAGTTTTCAGGCAGCAATACCTCGTTCCATAAATAATCAGTGGCGTACTGGTTTACATCCTCAGGTACATCGTTACCTGCAGCCCCTTCTTTGGTTCCCTTATTGAAGGGCAAGAAATATGTTTCATCGCCTTGCAACCGTGTAGACATATACACTTCGTA
>JASJGO010000093.1:0-13671 GCA_033791505.1 Cycloclasticus sp. | reverse complement strand
CCGCTGGTAGAAGTTAAAAACCTGTAAGTCCCTGGATTAAAAAAGCCGATCATTATTGATCGGCTTTTTTGTATTATCTGGGCTTTTTTTAATCTAGCCAGGTAGTAAACTCATCGACGTTAGTGCGGCGCGTTCTATATTGATTAACCGGTTTGCTATCATCTGGGTAACCCATCGATAAACCACAAATTAATGAATACTGATCGCTTACGCCCGTTATTTCCCTGACGATATCTGGGTAGTCACTGGTTGAAGCTTGCGGGCAGGTGCCTAGACCATACTCACGAGCTGCCAACATAACGCTTTGTAAAAACATCCCCATATCAAACCAGGACCCCTTACCCATCACTTTATCGATAAAGAAGAATAGAGTCACCGGAGCGCCAAAAAATTTATAGTTAGCCAACGAGGCTTCAATTCTTTTTTCTTTATCTTCGCGGCCTATATCTAATGCTTTGTATAAGTCCATCCCACATTCAAAACGACGTTGTTTAAACGGTTCCTGCCATTCAGTAGGGTAGTACTCATAATCAGGGTTTGTTTTAACCCCCGCCTGGTTCGCGCTTAAAAAAGCATCCGTAATGGCCTGCTTTTTTTCACCCTGAACGACCACTACTTTCCATGGCTGTGTATTAGTACCAGATGGGGCCCAGCGAGCTGTATCTAAAACTTGAGTTATGGTTTCCTTAGAAACGGGTTTGTCCAGATACGAGCGGACAGAAATACGACTTTCAATTGCCTCTTTAATATTCATTAATTCACCGAAATTGATTAAATTTATTGTTAAAGTTAAAAGTATTACCATAGCAGAAAAGATATTTATATCGAACCAAAATTTAAATCCTATAAAGGCTGATAATTCCTGCTTTGAATTTTTCATTAAGCGCTTTAATTCAGGCCTAATGAGTGTTAGAATTGCACACAGATTTTTTTAGTATAAAGACAGGATAAATATAAATGAAAATTTTAGTTGGCGTTAAACGAGTCGTTGATTACAACGTCCGTATCCAGGTGAAACCAGATGGTTCTGGCGTTGTCACTGATGGCGTTAAAATGAGCATGAACCCATTTGATGAAATTGCCATTGAAGCAGCTTTACGCATCAAAGAAGCCGGCCAGGCAGAAGAAGTGATTGCCGTTACAATCGGCCCCAAAGTTTGCCAGGAACAGTTAAGAACTGCCCTAGCCATGGGTGCTGATCGCGCTATTCACGTAGAAACGGATGAAGAAATTCAACCGTTAACGGGTGCTCGAATCTTTAAAGCTTTATGCGACAAAGAGTCACCTAAATTAGTAATACTCGGCAAGCAAGCCATTGACGATGACAACAGTCAGTCAGCCCAAATGTTAGCGGCACTATGCAACTGGCCTCAAGCAACGTTTGCTTCTGAAATTGCAATAGATGGCGACAGCGCAACGGTTATTCGTGAAGTCGATGCCGGTCTGGAGACATTATCTGTCGATCTGCCAGCGATTGTAAGCGCTGACTTGCGTTTAAATGAGCCGCGTTATGTCAAGCTTCCTGACATTATGAAAGCAAAAAGAAAACCGATTGAGTCAATTACTCTAGCGGACTTAGGCGTCGAGCAAGCCGCCGCTATTAAAGTATTGAAGACTGCCGCCCCTGCCAAACGTCAGGCTGGTATAAAAGTAGAATCTGTTGAAGCGTTGGTCGCGGTTCTTAGAGAAAAGGGGTTAATTAAATGAGTAAAGTATTAATTATTGCCGAACACGATGGCAACACGCTAAACGGTTCAACGGCTAGAGCCGTTACTTGTGCTAAAGATTTAGCGCTAGATGCTATTGATATCGTGGTACTAGCTGCAGATGGTAGCTCCGTTGCCGAGCAGGCAGCCGCTATAGCTGGTGTTAATGCCGTATTATTGGTGCAAAACCCAGCCAATGAGAGCGCAGTAGCTGCGCTCCTTGCGCCTCAAATTGTAGCTTTATCCAGTGATTACAGTCACGTGTTGGCACCAAGCACTACCTTCGGTAAAGATTTATTGCCACGAGTTGCTGCTTTGCTTGGCGTGCCACAAATAAGCGACATTATGCGGGTTGAAAGCGCGACCGTTTTCGATCGCCCCGTGTACGCAGGTAACGCCGTTATAACGGTAGAAGCACCTGCGGGTATCGTCGTTGGAACGGTTAGAACGGCGTCGTACCCTGTCGCTGCTAATGGTGGATCAGCGAGTATAGAAAAACGTGAAGTAGCAGTAGATCTACCTACGCACACTCGCTATGTATCTCTGAGCACAGGTGGTGGCGAAGGCCGTCCTGATCTTCAAGCCGCAGCAACCGTTGTTTCTGGCGGTCGTGGCGTTGGCAGTGAAGATAACTTCAAAGTCATTTATAGCCTTGCGGATAAACTAGGTGCGGCTGTTGGCGCGTCTCGCGCTGCGGTAGACGCCGGCTTTATCCCTAATGATCACCAGGTAGGCCAAACCGGCAAAATTATTGCTCCTGACCTGTATATGGCTTTTGGTATATCAGGCGCGATTCAACATTTAGCGGGCATTAAAGATGCCGGAACCATCGTCGCTGTAAATAAAGACGCCGATGCGCCTATATTTGAAATAGCCGATTATGGTCTCGTAGGCGATCTGTTTACAGTAATTGAAGACCTTGAAAAAGCGCTAGCTTGATAGGCACTAAGTGATCCGTTTGTTTAAACACAAACAGTTAACGTAATACGGGGTGCCAGAGGCTTTACTTTTCTCTGGCACCTTTTTTATTTTTATAAGGGGAAATAGTTATGGAACGTGAATCAATGGAGTTTGATGTTGTCATTGTAGGTGCTGGCCCTGCTGGTCTTTCAGCTGCCTGTAGACTAATGCAACTCGCTAAAGAAAATGAACAGGAGTTGATGGTTTGCGTTATTGAAAAAGGCTCCGAGGTTGGCGCACATATTTTATCAGGTGCGGTCTTAGAGCCCACAGCGATGAATGAACTATTTCCCGATTGGAAAGCAATGGGCGCTCCATTGAACACCGTCGTAAAAGGCGATGACGTTTACTATCTAACCGGTGAATCAAAAGGCATTAGAACACCGAATTTTCTGGTTCCCAAACCTATGCACAACGAGGGCAATTACATCGTCAGCATGGCTAATGTATGCCGATGGCTCGCTGAGCAAGCCGAAGGCATGGGTGTAGAAATTTTCCCTGGTTTCACCGCTGCAGAAACATTGTATAACGAAGACGGCAGTGTGAAAGGGATCTTGACCGGCGATATGGGTGTTGCAGAGGACGGCTCTCATAAAGATAGCTATATGCCAGGCATGGAGTTATTAGCCAAACAAACCATTTTTGCCGAAGGTTGCCGCGGCCATTTGGGTAAAGAATTAATGCAAAAATTCAAGCTCCGCGATGGCATCGACCCACAGCATTACGGCCTAGGCATCAAAGAAATATGGACCATCGACCCTGCTAAACATCAAGAAGGTCTTGTCGTACACACCGCTGGTTGGCCCTTAGATAACCATACCGAAGGTGGTGGTTTCCTCTACCATATGGAAAACAACCAGGTGGCACTCGGATTTATCGTTGCACTGAGTTATAGCAACCCGCACTTGAGTCCATTCGATGAAATGCAGCGCTGGAAACTAAACCCTAAAGTCAGTCAATACCTAGAAGGCGGCGAACGAATAGCTTATGGCGCTAGAGCAGTGAATAAGGGCGGCCTCCAGTCAGTACCAAAACTCAGCTTTCCGGGTGGTTTACTCGTAGGCTGTGACGCTGGCTTCCTCAATGGTGCTAAAATCAAAGGCAACCATACCGCGATGAAAACGGGCATGCTAGCCGCCGAAGTGATCATGGAAGCGCTCAAGTTAGGTGATATTAGCAGTAAAGAGTTAACCGCTATAGAAGATAAATATCGCGCATCCTGGGTATACGATGAGTTGCATAAAACGCGTAATTTCGGCCCTGCCTTACACAAATTCGGCACCTTATTGGGCGGCTCTTTTGCCTGGTTAGACCAGAATATCTTTGCCGGTAAACTTCCATTTACCTGGCACAACACAATTCCCGATCACGCCACCTTAAAACCTGCCGCTGATTGTGTTGCACCTGTTTATCCTAAACCCGATGGTAAAATCACCTTCGACAAACTGTCTTCTGTCTTTTTATCCAGCACCAACCACGAAGAAGATCAGCCCTGCCATTTAAGACTATCCGATCCGAGCATTCCCATTAGTCAAAATTTACCGCTGTACAACGAGCCAGCACAACGATATTGCCCAGCCGGGGTTTACGAAGTAATTAAAGACGAAGCTGGTCAAGATAAGTTTCAAATAAATGGCCAGAATTGCGTTCATTGTAAAACATGTGATATTAAAGATCCCGCGCAAAATATCACCTGGGTAACACCTGAAGGTGGAGGTGGGCCCAATTACGGGAACATGTAGCATTGACGGAGTCAGGGCCATATAAATTAACTATTTAGTCTACTTAAAAAATTAAAATAATATGAACACTAAAATAAAAGTTGAAAAAGCCAAGTCTGAAAAAACTAAGGTTAAAAAAACCAAAGAGAATATCCTTGATGCCGCCGCTGCTTTGTTTAGCAAGCATGGCTATAACGGAACGGCGCTAAGAGATATCGCCGACGCTTTAGAGATGAAAGCTGGTAGCCTGTATTATCATTTTGATTCTAAAGAACAACTGGTGCTTGAAATTCTTACCATTGGGCTTGAGAATATAATCGATACGGTCATCCGTCGAGTCGAAGAATTACCAAAAAACAGTTCATCAAAAGAGATTCTGGTAGCTGCTGCAAAAGGCCATCTGGGGGCGCTTTTAGAAAAAGGCGACTACACCTCTACGAGCATTCGTAATTATGGGCAAATGCCCGTAGCCGTGCAAAAAGAAGGCCGCATTATTCGTGACCGATATGAAAGTATGTGGCGGAAATGGTTGGTTAAAGCTCAGGAAAGAGGCGATATTAAAGCCAGCGTTGATCTTAAAATATTACGTCTTTCCTTATTAGGCGCTTTGAATAGAACGCTTGCCTGGTATAGCAAAAAAGGTGACTTATCGATCGATGAAATTGCCGAAATTCAAGTGGGCTTCGTTTGGGATGGCATAGCGACAAGTGATGCTAGATAGATAATTTCGTTGCTGATTCAAATGCATAAAAAAAGCCCTTGTAAAAACAAGGGCTTTTTTGTGTCGGCTAATAAGTTTAAAAGTGCTGCGTTAGCTCAGCCGCATTCTTAAGGTTTTTCAAAGACAATACCGCTTTTTTAATTTCACTGGCTTTGTCAGCACTAACGGCGATAGCGCAGTTAGCATTGAATTTATTTGAAATATCCTCTTCGCTTAAAGGGTTATCAAATGAACCACGATTTTTAAATTCTCTTTGCGACAAAACGCGGCCATCTTTAAGGTTTATGCGTATTTCACCCGAATAATAGGTCGGAAAACCAGATTCAGGGTCACTTTCATACGTCACCTTCTTAGCCAGCTCAGCGACAACGGCATCCTTCAATGGCTCTGGTTCCAGGTCTTGCAAGCTAAAGTCTCCTCGAACCAATGCAACCGCTACCAGGTAGGGCACGCTGAATTGCGCTTCATAGGCGCAGGTCGGTGCCTGTTTATCCACCAATGGTTCACAAACAGTTTTAACCACTTCCTCCGGCACCAAGGCAACAATACTATCAACCTGATCAGCGGTTAAATTATGTTGCTTAGTGAGTGTACGAGTCGCATCAATGACTGCGTGCGTAAAGTGGCATGAAGGGTAGGGTTTAATACCCACATTCATAACTTCCCACACCTTATTCAGACCGTTGGTAGCGAGCGAATAATCGCATTGTGGTTCAAGCCCGATCAGGTGACTCTTGTATAAACCGAAACGACCTTCGTACGGAAGCTTTGGGCCAATATAACCGGCCTTAGCAAAGGTGGCCGCCATAATGCCAGATACTGCGGCCCAGCCCGGGTGATACCTTTTAGTCCACGCGCCGTCATTTAAAAACTCAAAATTACCCGAGGCCATGCTCAACGCGATACCCTGAGCCATTACCATTTGTTGCTGAGGTAGTTTCATCAGCATACTAGCGACCAGGCTGCAGGCAAAAGCGCCCGCGATACCGGTAGGGTGGTGTCCAACCTGATGAAAAGCGCCTTTCGCCACCATGCCCAATCTAGCGCCAACTTCCATGCCTGCTATATATGCTGCTAACATCTCTTCACCGGTGGAGTTTTGCTTTTCAGCCACCGCGAGCACGCAAGGCCACACCGCAGAGGTCATATGCACTACACCCGCCACGTGCGTGTCATCAAAATCAAGTCCGTGTATCAGCAAACCATTAGCCAGTGCAGCATCGCGATAAGCCATTTTTTCACCCGTACCGAGCACAATATGCTCACCGGGCTCATCAAATAAGCGTAGTGCTTCTAAACCCGTCTTGCTGAATTCATACTCACTCGATGCGTAGGCGATACCTGTTGCGTCCAGGATGAGATTTAAAGCGTATTGCTGAACCTCTTCGGGCACCTTATTGAGCTCAAATGTGCTTACAAAGCCAGCTAGTTCATTAGAGATACTGATGTTAAGTTGTTGAGTCATTATTTATTATCCATAGAATATTTATAAACATTAATTTTGTAGAAAAATAACATAAAAACAGATAGAATTCCTCTTTAATCTAACAAATGTTAGTAATTTAAGTGGTTAAATTAATTAGCTACTTAGAGCATTTTAACAGCGTATCAATAATTAGAGGTTCCCCGTGGATTTTAATTGGACTGAAGAACAATTAGCAATACAGGAAAGCGCCCGCCGCTTTGCACAGACTAGGCTAGCGCCTGAGTACCAAAACAACGATAAGAAGCACGCCTTTGATAGAGATATGCTGAAAGAAATGGGTTCGCTGGGTTTAATTGGTGCTGAATTGTCAGAACAATACGGTGGCCTTAACTTAGGCTACGCAACCGCAGGGCTCATCACCGAAGAAATCGCTCGCGCTGATTTTAACGTCGCTTACGTGCAAATATTAGCGGGCTTAAATGGCGGCATTATTGAAAAATTTGCCGCTCCTCATCTGGCTGAATACTGGATTCCACGAATTATTAGCGGCGAAGCTTTAGTGGCCATTGCGCTGACTGAACCCAGTGCGGGTTCTGATGCGGCTAACTTAAAGCTTAAGGCTGAACGTAAAGGCGATGTATTTGTACTGAATGGCGAAAAAACCTCTATCTCAGCCGCTGCTCAGGCAGACGTTGCCGTCGTATTTGCACGAACCGGCACAGCTGAAGAAAAAGCCAAAGGCGTCAGCGCCTTTTTAGTACCACTGGATCATCCAAATATAGAACGTACACACTTTGATGATTTGGGAGATACCGTAGTGGGCCGTGGCTCCATATTTTTCGATAACGTTGAGGTCCCCGCTGAAAACTTACTGGGTGAAGAGGGCCTTGGTTTCATTCAAGTAATGCAAGGCTTTGATTACAGTCGTGCCCTTATTGGCCTGGAATGTCTTGCCGCCGCTCAGGTATCTGTCGAAGAAGCATGGGTATACGTTAGAACGCGTGAAGCCTTCGGCAAAAAAATATCAAAATTTGAAGGCACCAGTTTTCCATTAGCTGAAGCAGAAACGTTTATCGAGGCAGCCAAGTTACTCTGCTATAAAACGCTTTGGCTAAGAGATCAGGGTAAACCACATACCGCCGAAGCAGCGATGTGTAAATGGTGGGCGCCAAAAGTTTCTTTTGAAATCATCCACAACTGCCTGCTGGCCCATGGTCACGGCGGTTATAGCAAAGAGCTTCCTCTGCAGCAGCGTCTACGTGACGTGCTTGGCCTACAAATAGGTGATGGCACATCACAAATTCAAAAAATCATTATCGCCCGCGAAAAAATTGGTCGCGATGGCGTGCCGTACTAATTATTATTTGCAGTAGGAATTAAACAATGAGTGAAAACGTCGTTATTTCAGAAATTAAGGGTCAGGTTGGCCTAATTATTATTAATCGCGCCGATAAATTTAATTGCCTGTCTATGGCCGTTCACCAAGGTTTGCAAGATGCATTAAAAGCGCACGAAGCCAATCCGGCCGTCAGAGCCATTTTACTGTGTTCCGAAGGCAAGCACTTTTGCACGGGCGCAGACTTGGGCGAAGTACACGGTAAAATTGAATCAAAAGACGAAGAAGCGCTGCGGGTATTTATCGAGCTAGGCCATAAAACCTGTAGTGATTTTGAGCAAACGAGTTTGCCAGTTATTGGTGCTATACAAGGTTTTTGCCTGGCCGGCGGACTCGAAATATCCCTCGGCTGCGATATTTTATTCGCCGCCGATGACAGCGTATTCGGTGATCAACACGCAAATTATGGCCTTATCCCAGGTTGGGGCGGCAGCCAGCGTTTACCCAGAATTATCGGTATGCGTCGCTCTCTGGACCTGATGTTTTCAGGGCGTCGTTTAAAAGCCAATGAGGCGAAAGAGTGGGGCATGGTGAATTATATAGCGCCCGCAAATGAGCTTAGAGCTAAAGCACTGGAATACTGCCAGTTAGTCGCTTCAAAAAGCGCTGAAGGCGTATCCATGATGAAAGAGCTGGCTTATAACGGTGCCGATTTAAGTTTAAAAGATGCACTACAACTCGAAGTCAACGAAGCCATTAACGGCTTGCAAAGTGACGACGTGCGTGAAGGTCTGGCGGCTTTTGGTGAGCGCCGTGACCCCGCATTCAAATCACGCTAAATAACTCAATCAACAGATTTAATTTAAGGAAGGAAGCAAAATGAATTATCAAGATATTACCTATGAAGTAAAAAATGGCGCGGCTTATGTCACCATTAATCGCCCTGAAGTGTATAACGCATTTAGAGGTATCACCTGTGAGGAACTCATTCACGCCTTAACAAAGGCCGCGTGGGATAAAAGCGTTGGTGTTATCGTATTAGCGGGTGCTGGCGATAAGGCGTTTTGTACCGGCGGCGATCAAAGCGCACACGACGGCCAATACGACGGTCGCGGAATTGTTGGCTTACCGGTTGAAGAACTACAAACAATTCTTCGCGACGCGCCGAAGCCCGTCATTGCCATGGTTCAGGGTTACGCCATTGGCGGCGGCAACGTATTAGCCACCATCTGTGATATGACCATTGCCTCTGAGAAAGCGGTCTTTGGTCAAGTTGGCCCTAAAGTTGGATCAGTTGATCCGGGTCACGGCACCGCTTATTTAGCGCGTGTAGTCGGTGAAAAGAAAGCCCGCGAGATTTGGTATATGTGCCGTAAATATAGCGCCCAAGAAGCTCTAGAGATGGGTCTGGTTAACAAAGTCGTGCCTCACGAACAACTGGCCGACGAAGTGCAAAAATGGTGCGATGAGATTATGGAAAAAAGCCCCACCGCGCTGGCTATTGCGAAACGCTCATTCAACGCCGATACAGAAAGCATTAGAGGTATTTCTGCCTTAGGCATGCAAACCCTGCAACTGTATTACAACACCGAAGAATCGCAAGAAGGTGTTAAGGCGTTCAACGAAAAACGTAAACCGGATTTTCGTAAGCATACGAAATAAATAAAACCAACGACGTGAATCATAACGAGCGACAAATTTATGCGATAGACGGGGTAATACCCGTTATTCATCCGTCTAGTTTTGTCGATCAAAGCGCCGTTATTATTGGTGATGTAGTGATTGGCGCTAATTGTTATATTGGCCCCAATGTGTCACTGCGCGGTGATATGGCCAATATAGAAATTGGTGCTGGCTCAAATATACAGGATAATTGCACGCTGCATTGTATGCCTGACATACCGACCATTATTGGTGAATGGGGTCATATCGGTCACGGCGCTGTGGTTCATAGCGCGACACTGGCTAAAAATGTCTTAGTAGGTATGAATGCCGTGGTAATGGACAACGCCTATGTTGGCGAAAATAGCGTGGTTGCCGCGATGGCATTTGTCAAAATCGGTATGCAAGTACCTGATAATACATTAGTAGCGGGTACGCCAGCGCGGGTTATACGCCAGTTAACTGAACAGGAAATTGAAGGTAAACGCAGTGGAACAAGGTGTTACCACCAATTGGTAGAACGTTGTAAAACATCGTTGCAACGCGTTCCACCGCTTAGCGAAAAAGAACAGAATCGACCACAATTAAAGGTCGGTTTGATGGCAAAGAAACAGTAATCGGCTGTATTAAACACCGCCGTTTTAAGTAAATTAATAGTTAAAGATTAGGAGAAATATATGGATTTAAATTACACCCCTGAGGATCAAGCATTCCAGCTAGAGGTGCGCGAATTTCTACGGCAGAACTACCCGAAAGATATTCAAGATAAAGTAGCCAATGGTATTGCGCTTAAAAAAGACGATTATGTTCGTTGGCAAAAAATCCTGGCCAAACAGGGTTGGGTTGCACCAGGGTGGCCTGAGCAATACGGTGGCCCCGGATGGACACCCGTACAAAAATACATTTTTGATGAAGAATGTGGCGCAGCAAACTGTTTAAGAACCGTCGCTTTTGGTCTGGTTATGTTGGCGCCTGTGCTAATGAAGTACGGCTCTGACGAACAACGTGAAAAGTATTTAGCCGATATCTATAACAGTGATGTTTGGTGGTGTCAGGGTTACTCAGAGCCCAATGCCGGTTCCGATTTAGCGTCTCTACAAACGAAAGCGGTAAAGCAGGGCGATCACTATATCGTGAACGGTTCTAAAACATGGACGACGCACGGCCATTACGCCGACAAAATGTTTACCCTCGTACGAACAAGCCAGGAAGATAAAAAACAAAAAGGCATTAGCTTTTTGTTAATTGACATGGATGCCCCAGGCGTATCGACATCTCCCATCGTAACCATCGACGGTATGCACGTAGTCAACCAGGTGTTTTTAGAAGACGTCAAAGTGCCGGTCGAAAATCTGGTTGGTGTAGAAGGCGAGGGCTGGACGATTGCGAAATCATTATTGATGCACGAACGCACATATATCGCACAGGTCCCGCGTTCTAAAAAGCAAATTGAACGCTTGAAAAAAATCGCATCCGAAGAACGTTATAACGGTAAACCGTTGATTGAAGATCAGAGCTTTAAAGCAAAAATTTCTGCCGTTGAAATTGAATTAATGGCGCTTGAAATGACTAACCTTCGAGTGTTGTCAAAAATATCTGCCGGCGAAGCACCGGGGGCAGAATCATCGCTACTTAAAATTAAGGGCACCGAAGTACAACAAGCCATTCCTGCTTTATTAATGGAGGCGGTTGGCTATTACGCATTCCCTTATAACAAAGTAACCATGACACAAGGCTGGCAAGAAGAGCCAATTGGTCATGAGCAGGCAGCGATGCTAGCACCACATTATTTCGATTGGCGTAAATCGTCTATTTATGGCGGTTCAAACGAAATTCAAAAAAACATCATGGCGAAAGCCGTACTAGGCCTTTAGGAGATAATCAATGAATTTGGAATTATCAGAAGAAATGGTCATGTTGCAAGACGCATTAAATAAATTTTTGCAAAACGAATATGACTTTGAAAAACGCCAACAAGTTAGCCGTAACGGCATTGGCTATAAAGAAGAAAATTGGCAGAGTTTTGCTGATATGGGCCTATTAGGTGTACCGTTTGAAGAACAGTACGGCGGCTTTGGCTTTGGTCAAACCGGGCTGTGCGTTGTGATGGAAGCGATTGGCAAAGGCCTAGTATTAGAACCTTACCTAGCGTCCGTTGTTCTTGGCGGCCAGTTAATTCAACAAGCCGGCAGCGAAGCACAAAAAGAAGCGCTATTACCACTACTAGTCGGTGGTGAGTTGAAGCTCGCGTTTGCTTACGTGGAACGTCAAGCGCGTTACAACTTATCAGACGTTGAATGTCGCGCTGAAAAGAAGGGCGAGCAATTTTCATTAAGCGGTTCTAAATCAGTCGTTTTCAACGCTGAAACAGCCGATAAAATTATCGTGGCAGCAAGAACCAGCGGCGACAATATCAGCGAAAAAGGTATTTCACTTTTTATTGTTGATAGCAAAGCAGCAGGTATGCAAGCAAGGCATTATGAAACATTTGATGGCTTACGCGCCTCAGAACTCAGTTTTGATAATGTGGTATTAGACTCAGACGCATTACTGGGCACATTAGACGAAGCGTACCCGATTATTGAGTCCGTTATCGATTCTGCGGCCGCCGCCATCTGCGCTGAAGGCGTAGGCGTGGTTTCTGAGTTGCGTCAAAAAACGGTCGAATACCTAAAAACACGGAAGCAATTCAATCAAGCTATTGGCAACTTTCAGGTACTACAGCACCGCGCCGTAGATATGTTTATGGCTGAAGAGCAGATGCGTTCATTATCGTACTTAGCGGCGATTAAAGTCACCGAAGGCGAGCCAGTAGGTCGGCTAAAAAGCGTATCCGCCGCGAAAGTTTACCTCGGCGATGCCCGCGCAACGGTTGGCGAACAAGCCGCCCAACTACACGGCGGTATTGGCGTAACGGACGAACTAGACGTAGCGCACTACGTAAAACGCTTAGGCATGTTGAATGCACTATTTGGTGATCGCGACTACCATTTACAACGTTTCAGTCAAGCCTGATTAAGGCGCTGCTTTGTTAAAAAAAATAAACGCTCTGCAGTATCCCATTTCGTCAAAACCAGAGTTTGGCGTACCACTGGAAGTATCGGAAGGCATCTTTTTATTAAAGATGCCTATTCCGTATGCTTTAGATCATATCAATCTCTGGTTATTACGCGATAACTCAGGATGGACGATCGTTGATTCTGGTTATTATAGCGAGGAGGCGGCGGCTCTTTGGGATAAGGTACTAACTGGTTTTTGCGATAACCAGCCGATACAAAAAATAGTCATCACGCACTTCCACCCTGATCACGTGGGTATGGCGCAATGGTTGGCGAACAAAACCATGGCTCCCATTCATATGAGCCAGATTGAATACTTAACGGCCCATATGGCTTGTCAAACGCATTCAGAGCCTCAGAAAGCATCCCGTCAGCAGTATTTTAAGCGTTTTGGATTAACGCAAGAACAGCTTGAAGGCTTACAGGGCAGAATCGGCGGTTATGTCAATGGCGTACCCGAAGCCCCCATTGCCTACCATCGCATGGTCGATACGGAGTCACTTTCTATCAATAATGAAACGTGGTCTTTATTGCAATTCAGCGGCCATAGCCCAGGGCATATTTGTCTGTTTAACGCTGAACGTAAAATACTCATTTCAGGTGATCAAATTTTACCGAGTATTTCACCTAATATTAGCGTTAACTTTAATGAAACTGAGGCCGACCCCTTGGCAGACTATTTATCCAGCCTGACAAAGCTGGCAACATTGGATAAGGATACTCTCGTATTACCAGCACACGGTCGTACATTTATCGGCGTTCAAGAAAGAAGTAATACACTCACACAGGGCCATTTAGATTCATTAGAGCAATTACGTGCCTTTTGCCAGACACCGAGAACGGGTCTTGAAGTAATAGAAGAAATGTTCGGTAACCGCCTCAGTATATTTAATTTATCGCTCGCTACCGGCGAGGCGATGGCGCACTTAAATTATTTAATCGGAACGGCTGAAATATCTCGCTCTGACGAAACCGTTTACCACTATAAAACCAACTAAATTAACATAGGATTTACGATGAGCGACTACGTAAAATACAGCAGCATGTCGGAAGGAGACGCGTTTCTAGACCCGCCACCTT
>JASJGO010000092.1:0-10336 GCA_033791505.1 Cycloclasticus sp. | reverse complement strand
TGAATCACATCAAAACCCATATCGCCTGGCCGTACTTTACCTAAAATGGCGTTTAAATTAGCACCATCGTAATACAGCAAACCACCCGCTTGATGAACGGTATCGGCAATCTCTTTAATCTTACGATCAAATACGCCCAGGGTACTTGGGTTGGTGAGCATAATACCGGCGGTCTGAGGGCCAACGGCTTCTTTTAACGCGGTTAAATCCACGTCACCATCTTTACCGGTTGGAATTTCGCGCACTTTATAGCCGCACATCACGGCAGACGCCGGATTGGTTCCATGCGCCGCATCGGGTACTAATATTTCGCAACGAGCGTCATCGCCACGCGCGTCGTGATAGGCCTTTATCATCGCCACTCCGGCGAATTCGCCCTGCGCACCCGCCGCTGGTGATAAGGATACCGCTTTCATCCCAGTGACTTCTTTCAAGATGCCTTGAAGCTCGTACATGCACGCCAAAAAACCCTGCCCGTGAAGGCTTGGCCCCAGTGGATGCCGACCGGTAAATTCAGGCAAACTAGCCAATGTATTACAAGCCCGTGGGTTGTACTTCATGGTGCACGAACCCAATGGATAGAAATGCGTATCGATTGAAAAGTTCTTTTGTGACAGCCGCGTAAAGTGCCGCACTACTTGCATTTCAGATACTTCAGGCAACACTGGCTTTGTGGTTCTTAAAGCGCTGGCTGGCAAACTGGCTGGCACGGGTATATCCGATGAAAGCTGAGCGTTAGACGCTCGGCCTTTATGGGATTGCTCAAATATTAGCATGTAGATCTTTCTCTTTAGTTTAGTGCGGCGAGTGCTGCGTCGTAATTTGGCTCATCGGCGATTTCAGAAACCAGCTCTGAACTGATCACCTTATTATTTTCGTCCAACACCATTAATGCGCGGCAGGTAATGCCTTTTAAAGGGCCATCGTCGATCAACACACCGTAGTCTTTTGCGAAGTTACGATCACGCATAATGGAAAGCGGGACGACGTTCTCCAGACCTTCGTCGCCGCAAAAACGAGACATCGCGAAAGGCAGGTCGGCGGCAACGATTAAAATAACCGTATCGGCGTGTTGCTTTGCGTAGTCGTTGAATTTTTTCGTCGATAACTGGCAAACAGGCGTATCGAGACTAGGCACGATACTGATGATTTTTTTCTTACCGGCGTAATCGGCCAGCGTCACATCGGCCAATTCTTTAGTGGTCAGACTGAAGTCTGGTGCCTGTGTGCCAACGGCTGGTAATTCGCCATTTGTGTGAATTTCGTTGCCCTGTAGTGTAATAGTAGCCATGTTAATTCTCCTGTGAGTTAATTAATTTATCCAATACCACTGCGTACTTCTCTATATCATCTTCTGTGCGCGTTTCGGTCGCGCAAACCAATAAGGTGTTAGCCAGTTCTGGGTAATTCGCCGACAGGTTAAAACCACCCAAAATATGGTGCTGCTGCGCTAGTTTTTCAATTAACTGCTCCGCGTCAGCATCGACCCGAATAACGCACTCGTGGAAGGTAGGCGCGCTAAATACAGCACTTACTCCTTTAATTTTAGTCAGCCTTTGCAGCAGTAATTGGGTGTTTTGATGCGAGTTTAGAGCCGCTCTTTTTAAACCTTCTGGCCCCAATAAAGACATATGGATTGTAGCCGCGGTGACTAAAAGGCCTTGATTGGTGCAAATATTAGACGTCGCTTTGGAGCGCCTGATGTGCTGCTCTCGTGCTTGCAAGGTTAGCGTAAAGCCCTGCTTGCCTTCGAGGTCGGTTGTGCGGCCAATAATACGGCCGGGCATTTGCCGAACGTGAACCTGTTTACAACACATAAAGCCGAAATATGGCCCGCCTGAAGCTAGTGGAACGCCTAAGGGCTGCCCTTCGCCACAAACAATATCGACACCCACACCGGCCCATTCGCCGGGTGGTTTTAGCAAACTCATCGCCAGTGGATTGACCACCGCTATAGACAATATTTTATTTTCAGCTGCCCACTTTGTTAGTGCCTCCACGTCTTCCAGCACACCAAAAAAGTTGGGTTGCGGAATAACCAGCGCCGCATAATCCTCGCCTGCATATTGTTCAAGCGCCGACAAATCAGTCTGCCCAGTAGCTGGGTCAAACGGCACGTCAATTAGTTCAATCACCTGATTTTTAACGATCGCCTCGGTCACCGAACGGTACACGGGGTTAACCGTGCGTGGCATTAAGATTTTGCGAGAGGTCGACTTCCGGTTAGCGCGAACTGCCATTAACACCGCTTCCGCCAAGGCAGATGCGCCGTCGTAAAGCGACGCATTCGACACGTCCATCGCCATTAAACTGGCCATCATCGACTGATATTCGTACAACAGTTGCAAGGTACCCTGCGAGGCTTCGGCCTGGTAGGGCGTATAAGCGCTATAAAATTCGCCACGGGTGGTAATTTCCCAAACGGCAGCGGGGATATGGTGCTCATACGCGCCAGCACCCAGAAAACACAAGGGTAAACCGTCTTGCGCTGCGCGCTCACGCAGCAATCGCGTGACCTGCATTTCGTTCATTCCAGGCGGAATTTTTTCTAATTCGCCACAGCGTAAGTGCTGTGGTATTTCGTCAAACAGGTCTTCAATACTGTCGGCACCAATGGCCGATAGCATTTGCTCAACGTCTTGTTCAGAGTGCGGGATAAAAGGCATAGCGGTCTCTATTCTTCTTCAATTAAAGCCTGGTAGCCTTCGTCGTCTAATAACTCGTCTAATTCATCAGGATCTACAGGCTGGATAACAAACAGCCAACCATCGTCGTATGGCGCGTGGTTAATCATCTCTGGCTCGTCTTCCAGGCTGTCATTAACCGCGATAATTTCGCCCGACACGGGGCTATAAATGTCTGAAGCGGCTTTAACTGATTCGACCACGCTACATTCTTCACCTTTGCCAACGCTTCGGCCAACTTGCGGCAATTCCACAAAAACAAGGTCGCCGAGTAACTCTTGCGCGTGATCAGTAATCCCCACACGAACAGTACCGTCATCGTCTAAAAAGGCCCATTCATGGGAGTCTGCATATTTTCTATCATCAGGTGTGTTGGACATTATCTTCTCCCTTTAAATTTCAATTTGTACATTGCCCTGGCGAACAAAGCAGGGTTTTACCACGCGCGCGTCTTTTAATTTGCCGCGGATATCGATTTTACATGTTTTGCCGATGTTTGCGGGTACTCGCGCAAACGCGATTGAACGTTCCATCGTGGGTGAGTATCCACCACTGGTGATCTCCCCCGTTGCGCCATTATCTAGCACGACGCTCTGGTGCCCTCGCAACACGCCTTTATCTTCAAGAATAAGGCCGACAAATTTATCGCTTTCACCCAGCTTCTTTAAATCACTAAGGGCTTTTTTGCCGATAAAATCTCGCTCTTCTGGCTGCCAGGCAATCGTCCAGCCCAGCCCGGATTCCAAAGGATGTTTCGTTTCATCCATATCCTGGCCGTATAAATTCATCCCCGCTTCGAGTCTTAGCGTATCGCGCGCTCCCAAACCACAGGGCTTAACACCCGCGTCCATCAACTGATTCCAAAAAGCGGCGGCCTTGTCTTCTGGCAGCATGATTTCAAAACCATCTTCGCCGGTGTAGCCGGTTCTACCGACGAACCATTCACCAAACCAGCACGCGCTGAAGGGTTTTATTTCAGCCGCTGAAAGACCTAACCTTTCTGGCAACAACGGACAGGTTTTTTGCCGCGCTTTGGGACCTTGAACGGCAATCATCGCGAGCTTCGGACGTTCATCCACACCCACCTCGTATGATTCTGCTTGTCGAGCGATCCACGCTAAATCTTTATCCCGTGTCGAGGCATTAACTACTAAACGATAATTTTCATCATCCAGATAATAAACGATCAAATCGTCAATCACCCCTGCGTCTTCGTTCAACATGCAGCTATATAAGGCTTTGCCCTGCCGCGTTAATTTCGCTACGTCATTCGCCAACAAATACTGTAAGAACGGTTTAGCTTGCGCACCACTGACATCAACGACCGTCATATGCGAGATGTCAAACATACCGGCTGACTGCCTTACGTCGTGGTGCTCGTCGATCTGCGAACCGTAGTTAACGGGCATATCCCAGCCACCAAAATCGACCATACGGGCGCCGAGTGAGCGATGCGTTTCATTTAATATCGTTTTTTTAATCATACGTCTCTTCAACACAAAAAAAGGCGGCACGCGAAAACCTCACATGCCGCCCCTCTGTCCAAAACCTGAAAGTTTAAGGGTTAGTCGAACCCTCTTTCCTCTTCGGTGGGTTTTTCAACCGCTCTCCAGAGCCAACTGATCATCTAGACTAGCCAATGATCTCTCTTATGGTCCATTTGCCTGAGCGATTCCGGACGGATTGCGCCTTCGGCGTCGGCCTAAGCCGATCTCTCCCAAAAGAGGTAAATTAGTACGACACTATACCGCGATATCGTATTTTTATCCATCAACAAAAGTTCGCTTTATGCGTTAATGGGCCAACGATAATGCCTTGCCATTCTGGCGCAATTCAAACCTCGACGAGCAGCACATTTTAAGCGGCTACAATCAAATTGCGTGCGGGCCTGTTTGACGTTATGCTGAAGCTCAAGTTTCTATTTATAGGTCAGTCAAATGAAATTTAATCAGGACAGCATTAATGAACTTAATATCCTACTTCAATACGATCTATCGAATATTGAGCAAGGCATAAAAATTCACCACGACGCAGACCCCGCCATCGTTGCCGCTGCTGGACGTTTATTTAAAAAAAACTTAATCAATAAAATGGATGGCGGTTATTTAACCTCTATTGGCATTACCGCCGCCGAACATGCGCAAGCCACTGCGGGCCTGTTAAATATCAAGTTATCGCCGTAGCCCCATCGCGTATTGACAGATTTGGTTTTTCAACAGCATTGAGCTATTAATCCAGCTCATTCCAGAACTTCTGGCCAGTTGAAGCAATGAGTCATTTGTACCAAACAGGCGTTTAAAGCCATCCATCATCACCATCATCAACAGGTTGTCGCCCTTGCGTTGGCGCTCATAGCGCCTTAGCACTTGATGGCTCGCGATATCGCGTCCTTTATTAGCTGCCTGCAACACCACTTCGGCCAAAGTCACCGCGTCTTGCAAGCCTAAATTCGCACCTTGCCCAGCAAGCGGGTGTATCGCGTGAATGGCATCGCCAATCAACACTAATCGTTGCTGGCTATAATTGGTGGAAAATTGCATTTTCAAGGGAAACGCAGCGCGCTCGCCGAGCACCTCAAAACTGCCTAACTGTTGCTCTGAGGCTTCGGATAAGGCACTACAAAACTCCTTGTCGGATAGCTTTAGATTAGCCTCCGTCGTTGTGGTACTTGAGGTCCAAACGATAGAAATCAAACCATCGCGCAACGGCAGCAGGGCCAAAGGACCTTCCGGCAGGAACCTCTGCCAGGCGGTATTTTGATGCGACTTTTCGGGCCTAACGGTCGCTACCAACGCTTTTTGCTGGTAATCCCAGCCATAATCTTCAATACCGCTCAGCCGTCTTATTTTTGAATTTGTTCCATCTGCACCGACTAATAATAAGGCCTTTATTTGCCGCTTATTGGATAGCTGAATGTCGACGCTGTCTCCGTTTATCGTAAAATCATCTAACTGCGACGATTTAAACAATTCGCAATATTCAAGGCTCTGTAGCTTGTTCCAAAGCGCCAGGACTGTAACGCGATTTTCCACCACGAAGCCCATTTCCGCTTCTCCGGCATCAGCTGAGTCTATGTCCAGTTCACCGCTTCCAAAGTGATCCCACACAAACATTTTTTGCATGGATTGGACGCCCAACCTTTTCATCTCTTCCCATATACCCAGAGATTTAAAGATATTAATAGATCCCAGGGTTAGTGCCGAAACGCGCAAATCATAACTGTCTTCTGGCCACTGTATTATTGGGTCTACCGAATCAATCAACGCAACTGAAACACCTTTTTCAGCTAATAAACAGGCCAGGGTTGCGCCGTTTATGCCGCCACCGACAATGGCTACTTGATACATTTTGTTTTCCATCAGTTTGCTTTCAGCCTCGCCAGGCGTGAACCCAGACCCATGGTTTGACGCGCAAACTGATTTTTTAATAGCGGTACTTTATCTAATAATAAAAGACCGCTGTTACGCATAAAACTTAATAGCGCATTATTATTTGAAAATAGCCTGACAACGCTATCGGTAAAGCCCGTTATCAGGCGCTGATCGGTTTTTCTTTGTAGCGCATAGTGCGCCAGCACGTCTTCAGTGCCCACGTCAGTAACGGCGGACCTCAACGCTACGGCCAATATCGCCGCGTCGCGTAAACCTAAGTTAAAACCCTGTCCAGCCACCGGGTGTAACTGATGGGCCGCGTTGCCAATTAATACCACGCGAGGCGATACGTTTTGCGGCACATGCGACAAGCTCAGGGGGAAGGTTTGGCAAGCGCCAACCAGGCTTAGTTCACCCAACCATTGACCGAACTGAGGTTGCAGCCTGGCAATGAACGCTTCTTGCGGCATCTGCATAACCTCTTGCGCGACTTCTGACGGCATGGTCCAGACCAGAGAATATAAATTATCAAAATGCGGCAGCATCGCGATCGGTCCTTCGGAGGTAAAGCGTTCGTATGCGATATCGCCTTGTTCAGATTCAACCTTGAGCAAACCCGTAATTGCCTGCTGGTGGTAAACGTGTTCTTGCAACTCAAAATCGCCTCGCTGACGGACTTTAGAGGTAGCACCATCGGCGCCGACTAACAACTTACACGATAAGGTCTTTTCTTCGCCATTGAGCAAAATCGTCACACTCGTCTGATCTTCTTCGGCGCTGTAATCCAGTAGCTCCGCCGGGCATAAATTATCAATTGACGTAGCCGCTAAACTAGCGCCGACGACGGCTTCAATCTGAGCAGCTTCCACCACGTAACCCAGCGCCTCAACTCCTTGAGTTTTTGCCGATAAACGCACTTTGCCAAAATGGCCTTTATCCGATACGTGAATTTGCCTTATTGGCATGACTGAGTCGGCCAGTGCTGGCCATACATTCAACTGCTCGAGCAAGCCACGGCTTCCCCAGGATAAAGCGATAGCTCGTTTACCGGCTGCATCGATTTGTTTATCCGCCAACGGCGTCGCTTCAACGATAGCAATGCGCAGTGATGACTCGCTTAACGCCAGGCCCAGGCAGCCACCCACCATGCCGCCACCGATGATAATGACATCGTAATCAGTCAACTCTAGACTTCCTCATTAAGGCTTCGATATCTTTAATTTCTTTCGGTGCAGCGGCGGTTAACACCTCGTGCCCGCTCTTGGTAACCAGCACGTCATCTTCAATACGAATTCCGATACCACGCCACTTTTGCTCCACTTCTATTGCATCCGGCTGAATATACAGACCGGGCTCAACGGTCAGCACCACTCCAGGCTCTAACAAACGCCATTGCTTATCTATTTTATAGTCGCCTACGTCGTGCACATCCATCCCCAGCCAATGTCCCGTGCGGTGCATGTAATAGGGTTTGTACGCCTCACTTTTAATTAAGCTCGCGACCTTACCCTTTAAGATGCCTAATTTAACCAGGCCACTCGTTAAAACCTTTACCGCCGCCTCATGTGGGTCATTCCAGTGATTGCCTGGTTTTACTTGCTCGATAGCTGCATATTGAGCGTCTAACACTAGTTGATACAACGCCTTTTGTTCGGCGCTGAATATTCCATTAACGGGAAAGGTCCTGGTGATATCAGAGGCGTATTTTTGCCATTCACAGCCCGCGTCAATTAATAGGAGGTCGCCATCATTCAGCTTCGCATTATTTGCCGTGTAATGCAGAATACAGCCATTTTTACCGCCACCGACTATCGCTGGGTAGGCTTCAAATTGAGCACCATGAGTCATAAAATGATGTTTAATATCGGCCTCTACCTGATATTCAAATCTATCGGGGCGGGTAGATTGCATCGCTTTTATATGCGCCGCAACCGATATTTTTGCCGCAGCTTTCATCAGCTTTATTTCTTCAGCTGATTTTATAAGTCGCATTTCATGCAACAAATGATCCGATGAAATAAACTCTGCCGGGGCAAAAACACCTGCCCTGGATCGGGACCGAACTTCCTGCGCCCAGTCCATTAATTGTTGATCAAAACTTGGGTGCGCGCCCATTGGGAAATACAAGCGACTTTTATTTTCCATCAGACCCGGCAGAATATCGTCAATATCATCCATCGGAAAAGCATCATCCGCGGCAAAATCTTTAATCGCCCCATCAAGGCCGGCATTGGCACCCACCCACAACGCCGTCTTCTCATCGAACTCGCGACAAAATAAAATATATTCGCCCTGTTTCCGTCCCGGCACAAATACGAGCACCGACTCCGGCTCATCAAAACCACTTAAATAGAAAAAATCGCTATCTTGACGAAAAGCAAACTCAACGTCGCCGTTACGATGAACAATGGATGCGCTTGCAAAAACCGCTATATTGTCAACACCCACCATGCGGAGAAAGTGTTTTCTACGCCGCGCGAACTCTTTTTGATCTTTCAACACTTGCACCACTTGTTTTCCTTTATATAATTTTAATGAACCGTAGGATCATCATCCCGATCTTCGTCATCGTCTTGGCCTTCATCCTGCTCTTCATTGGGTAATTGTAAATCATGCAGTAACAATTGAACGGCAGCCCGCACATATTCCTGTAGTTCCATGAACGCTTGTTCATCAGAATCATCTGAATCGTCTGAATCCAGACGTGATATTTCCAATAAATCCCGCAACACGCTTCTACTTTCTTCACCCCAATCTTTATCATCACCGGCACCCATATAGGCGACTCCATATAAGAAGCCCTGGCACCATTCACTTAATGCCTGAGCGCGAACCCCAATACGTTCGTCATCATCGGGTAATAACAGATTAAAAATAAAATCCCTATTTTTTAATAATTCGACAGTTCCTTCAAAAAGACCGCTGAGGTATTGCTGATCATCGTCACTTAAACTATTAAGGTGATCGTCCGTATCGAATATGGCCGTTAGCCAACGTTTAAAATCTGCGTCGAACTGTACACATAGCATTCCAGAGGCGAGTCCGTGCGCTTCTGCCACACTCATTTGCGCGTCATTCGCCTCTAACAAAGACTCCAATTCCTTATAATCACCTAGTCGTTTCACTTAAAGCTCCATCCGATATTTTATATACCGGCTATGCTATCATTCTGCGACCCGACTCCAAAGTTTACCGTCAAAATTTGACTTGGTATTGACCTAAAAGATAATCCATCCTACTATCTATCCTGTGAATACAAAACAGAACCCAGAGATAGCTCTACAAGACCTCGAGCAGAGAATTGATGCCCTCGTACAGGTATGCCAAAGATTGCATGAGGATAATCAGCATCTTAAAAAACAGCAAACCGATCTTATTCAGCAGCGCAGTCTATTGATGGAAAAAACTGAAAAAGCAAAATCACGCGTTGAGTCGATGATTTCTCGGCTTAAATTAATGGAAATCTAAGCATGTCTACACAAAACACTATTTCAGTGACTATTTTAGACAAAGAATACCGTGTGAGCTGTACCGACGAAGAGCGCACCGGTTTAGAAGACTCCGCCCGATTCCTGGACGAAAAAATGCAATCAATTAAACAATCAGGCCGCATCATTGGCCTAGATAGAATTGCGGTTATGGCTGGCTTAAATATTACCCACGACCTACTCGTTGAAGATCAGAAAAAAAGAGGTCTTTCTTTAGACGTTATGCAAAAAATAAATGCGTTACAAAACAAATTAGATTTTGCAATAAACACTTTTGGTAAATAGCCTTTTATCCTAAAAGCGCTTATCTATATGTTTTTAAGTCGTATAAACAGGCTGTTTATTTTTTCGCATAGGTATAGACTAGTAAATGCGTTCCCTGCGGTGTTCGAAAGAAGGCGAAAAGCCCTTGGACCTAACTACTACTCGGGAAGATAGATCATTTTGTTGGTGTGCATGCTCTTATCTTAGAGAAGCCTAATGCAAGAATCTAGCTCCCACTTGAACCTCTCGGTTCAAGGTAGAAACCTGACTGCGGCGCTAGCGGGGAACGTCTTTTCAATGGCTCAATCACTCACTTCATTACGACGCACTTTACGTCGGTTAAGAAATAATCTCCCTCCGGCTACGAGACGGCGCTTTGATTTTTTAATTCATCAACACTTGCTCAACTCTGGCATTCTACTACGCTCAACCAGGCTGGCGGGTTATCTTGCAAATGACGGCGAACCTTCTATCGACTTGCTGCTTGAAACTTGCACAAAAAGAAATCGCCCGTATTGCTTACCCGTCC
>JASJGO010000091.1:0-11500 GCA_033791505.1 Cycloclasticus sp. | reverse complement strand
TCGTAGCGTATTTGATCACGCACCGCATAATATAAGCGAATGGCTTTTTCAATATCTGTTTTGGCGCCTGCTACTTCACGTTGAGCAAACTCCTGTACGGCGGGTGAGTCATAATCAAAAAATGTTGTCGCCCGGAGGTTATTCTGGAGGGTATTGTGCATATGTTCCTTATCATTTATTTAAGCAATTCACCGGCAATAATGAGCTTTCTTACTTCGTTGGTGCCCGCACCAATTTCGAGGATTTTACCGGTCCTGTAGAGACGGTTTATTTCAGACTCCCACATAAAGCCCATACCACCGTGGATTTGTACTCCACTATCCAGAATACGCATACAGGCGCGGCCGGCGTGAAGTGCAGCCGCGGCAGAACGCATATGAATCTCACCACGACCGCCACCACCTTGTTCAAGGTCTTTTATTTCTTTCAATAACTGATAGGTTAGGCAGCGCATTAGCTCAAGGTCGGTGTACATATCAGCGAGCATTGATTGCACCATCTGGAATGCGGCAATCGGCTTTTTAAACTGCTGACGTTGCTTCGCATAATCAATCGTAATTTCTAGCGCGCGTTGAGAAATACCAATCGCGTGCGAGCAGAGCACCACGCGTTCAATGTCTAAACCGCTCATCACAATTTCAACGCCGTTATTTTCTTCGCCAACCAGATTTTCTGCCGGAACTTTACAGTTATCAAAGACTAACTCGCCGGTTTCACTACCACGCCAGCCCATTTTGACCAATTTTTGTGCAACAGAAAAACCGGGGAAGCCCTTTTCTACAATAAAGGCTGAAATACCGTGAGCACCTTTTTCTGGCGCGGTTTTAGCGTACACCAGTAATACATCGGCAACGGGGCCATTGGTGATGAACATTTTTCTGCCGTTGAGTAGATAAAAATCGCCTTCACGTTTAGCCGTCGTGGCCATACTGCCCATAGCATCTGAGCCCGCACCGGGTTCTGTTAAGCCGAGCGCGCCGATCGCCGAACCATCGCATAAACGGGGTAAGTACTTTTGCTTTAAGTGTTCATTCGCATTGCGCAAAATATTATTCACGCATAAATTATCACTGGCCAGGTAATTACCCGCCATCGTATGATTCCAGACGCTCATCGCCTCACAGGCGAAGGCTTGCGCATATAAACTCAAACCGGGCCCGCCATATTGCTCGGGTACCGTTAGACCTAGTAAACCGACGTCAGCCATATTGCGGAAGGCCTGTTCTGGAAACCAGTCATCGTTATCCATTTTTTCAGATAAGGGGTACAGTTCGTCACGCGAGTACTTGTAGACCATGTCATAAACTTGCTGGTCTTCTGAACTAAAGCCGTATTTAATTAAATCAATCATTTATGAATTATCCTGTTTTTTTGTTAGCTAAATTAATTATCAGTTTCATCGTATAAGTGAGCAAATTTCTCACGCAACGCTACTTTTAAGAATTTACCGGTCGCTGTCATAGGGATTTCCTTAACAAAAACGACGCGCTTAGGTACTTCATAGCCCGCTAATTCGGCCTTACAAATTTGGACAATATCGTCTTCGCTAGCTGTTTGGTCTGTCTTCAAGATGACAAAAGCCGTTACCGCTTCGGTCCAGTGAGGGTGGGGGAGACCGACCACCGTCACTCCAGCAACAGCGGGATGGGCCATAATCACCCGTTCCACTTTGACAGAGGGCACGTTCTCTCCACCGGTTTTAATCATGTCTTTTTTACGATCAACAAACATCAGCTGATGATCTTCATCAAAATAACCCAGGTCGCCAGAATGATGCCAGTCAAACTTTGACGCTTCAGCCGTTGCTTCGGGGTCTTTGTAATAGCCATTCATAACCGACGGCGCGCGCCAGACGATTTCGCCCATTTCATTGTCGGCAAGCAATTCACCTTCATCGTTCATGACCGCCTGATCGGTGGTTAAAATACCTTCACCCCAATAGTTACCCTTTTTTTCGGGCCAGACGTCATGAAAAACCGTCGCCAACGGTGTCATTTCAGTTTGTCCAGAAGCGAGGGTAAATGGGCAATTAAAACGTGCTTTTAAACGCAGCAGGCTGGGTTGATCCATAGGAGCCATTCCATACATCCCCACTTTGACAGAGCTCAGGTCGTACGAGTCGATAGACGCAACGTCGAGCAAGGCTTTCCACATCAGAGGCAACAAAAATATAAATTCTAATTGTTCATCTTGAATTATCTGCAACACTTCTTCGGGCTTAAACTGTCTAAAAATAACCACCTTTCCACCTACGTGCATTAGAGTCGTTGAGACTAAATGTTGTGCACAGTGAAACATCGGCATCACCGCTGAACCGGCCATTTTAGGCTGCACGCCTAATTCAACGGCGGCCGCCAGCGTGTTGATAAACAGCGCGAGATGAGAGGTCTCAACACCCTTCGGTTTAGACGTCGTGCCGCTGGTATATAAAATTTGCAACGGGTCTCGATCGTTTATTTTGACGTCGACCACCTCCGCATCAGATGACTGTTTTATCAGCGTTTGGAAATCCAGATAGTGATCTTGCACCCCACATTTCGTCACATCCATCGAAATCCAGTGATCCACCAACTTCAGCTCTTGCTTAATGGTGTCGAATTTTCCTGTTAACGAGTCTTCAATAATAATGGCTTTAGCTTCACAGTGATTAACCGTATAGCTCAAATCTTCCTTACCCTGTAGATGATTCAGCGGTACAACAACAAAGCCACCCTTCATACAGCCGTATAAGGCGAGGGCAAAGTCGATAGAGTTAAAACCCGCTAAAGCAACTCGCTCACCCGGCTTAACACCGAGCGAACGAAGCAGGTTAGCGACACGATTAAGCGATTGATTCAATTGCAGATGGGTTAGGTGTATTCGTTGCCCATCACGGTACTCAACCAGTGCACTTGAATTAGCCGCGGATGAAGCCCTGCGTCTAAACATATCACCCATGGCAACACGGTCAATTAGGTTTTTTTCAACAGCGATCGTCGACATTACTTCAACTCCTCATTAATTAAATAATGTTTATAATTTTTTATGACACTGAAACTACTTTACTAGTGATCGTCCGATAATGAGTTTCATAATTTCATTGGTTCCTGCGTAAATTCTTTGTACTCGAGCATCGGCCCAGGCGCGAGCAACTGGGTATTCCCACATATAACCATAACCGCCGTGTAGCTGAAGGCACTCGTCCATCACTTTGCATTGCAAATCAGTACAAAGTAGTTTGGCTTTTGATGCGGTAACCGTATCAAGTTTACCTTCGATGTGCAGTTCTAAACAGCGATCCACAAAGACCCGCGCAGAGGTTAATTCAGTATCCAGCTCGGCCAGTTTGAATTGGGTATTTTGTAACGTAGAAATAGGCTTACCAAACGCCTTACGCTCCTTTGTATAGTCGATTGTTTGTTGCAAAATAGATTCTGCCGCCGAGATGCCTGTAATGGCGACAGATAGCCTTTCTTGCGGTAAATCCTGCATTAAATAAATAAAGCCTTTGTTTTCCTCACCTAATAAGCAGCTCTGAGGGACGCGAACATTTTCGAAGAAAAGCTCAGATGTATCTTGCGCTTTCATACCGATTTTTTTAAGGTTTTTACCTTTGCTAAACCCGGCGATACCGCTTTCTAATAAGATAAGACTAGTACCTTTAGCGCCTTGCTCAGGGTCTGTTTTTGCCACCACAACAATCAAGTCAGCCAGCTGCCCATTGGTTATAAAGGTTTTAGAGCCATTGATAATATAGTCATCGCCGTCTTTAACGGCCGTCGTTTTAACGCCCTGCAGGTCAGATCCGGTTCCAGGCTCGGTCATTGCTATGGCGGAAATCATTTCGCCGCTGACCAATTTGGGCAGATATTTCATTTTTTGCTCTTCGCTGCCGTAATGAATGACATAGGGAACCGCAATATCAGAATGCAAAGCAAAACCAAGGCCACTCAGGCCAAGACGCGCTACCTCTTCATCAACAATCGCGTTATAGCGAAAATCAACACCAACACCACCAAATTCCTCGGGAACGGTTGGCGATATCATGCCTAACTCGCCAGCCTTCAACCAAACTGAGCGATCTACCTGGCCATCTTCCTCCCATTGCTCATGAAAAGGAGCCACCTCATCTGTAAGGAATTTACGTACGCTATCGCGGAACATTTCGTGCTCTTGCTGATAAATAGTTCTTGGGATCATGATTAATATTTTGGTGTGAGTTAGAAGAAATGTTAGGATAACTCAAAGATAAAAACCTAACAAGCGCTTGGTATAAAATCCGCTTAGTATAAAATCAAATTCAATTTCAAAAGGATTACATATGAGTACAGCAGCTGAAAGCATCAATATGAACGTCGAAGAAAATGAGGCGAGTCGTATTTATAATCTACAACGAGCAGCCTATAAAGCAAACCCATACCCTTCTTACGAAGAACGGAAAATTAATTTAAATAAGCTTGAAAAGATCATGGTCGATAATCAGGCCGCTATTGCAGAAGCCATTAGTAAGGATTTTGGTAATAGGGCGCAACAGGAAACAGAACTGATCGAATTGTTTTTATCGATTGATGGTGTTCGTTATGCGCGTAAAAAATTAAAAAAATGGATGAAACCGCAGCGTCGCTCGGTTTCCATTTGGTTTGCCGGTGCGCAGAATAAAGTATTACCGCAGCCGAAAGGTATTGTTGGCCTAATCGCACCGTGGAATTACCCTTTATTTTTAGTGATGAGCCCGTTGGCGAGTATTTTAGCTTCCGGTAATCGCTGCATGATTAAAATGGCTGCCAATTCAGAAAACCTGGCCCAATTGCTGTCTGGTTTATTCAAAGAGGCGTTTAATGAAGATATGGTGGCGCTTCTTCCGGGTGTGAAAGCGGCCAATTTTACTCCCTTACCCTTTGACCACATTGTTTTTACCGGCTCACCGGCGACGGGTAAAATCATCATGAAAACGGCGGCAGAAAATTTAGTGCCCGTTACCCTAGAACTAGGCGGCAAATCACCAACGATTGTTGCAGAGGACTTCGATATCAAAACGGCGGCCGACCGTATCATGCAAGGTAAATTCCTTAATGCTGGTCAGACCTGTGTTGCGCCCGATTACTTATTCGTACCTGAATCGAAAGTCGATGAATTTATTGATGAGGCGAAAAAATCAATTGCAAAACGCTATGCAAATCTGGCCACAAAAGATTACACCTCCATCATCGATGCAAAGTCATATGCCAGGTTAAATAGCACCATGCTAGACGCCGAACAAAAGGGCGCTGCAATTACTTCCTTAATGGTGGGCGAAACGAAGGATGACGCTAGTCGTAAAATTGCACCGCACGTGGTGACCAGTACCACGGCAGATATGACATTGATGCAGGATGAAATTTTCGGCCCTATTTTGCCAATTAAACCGTATAAAGACATCGATGAAGCGATAAATTTCATTAATGACGGTGAGCGTCCTCTGGCGCTTTATATCTTCTCTAACGATAAAAAGTTACAGGACAATATCATTAAAAACACCTTATCTGGCGGTGTGTGCATCAATGAAACTGTATTGCACGCGGGTCAGCACGATATGCCTTTTGGTGGTGTTGGCAATAGTGGAATGGGGCATTATCACGGTCAGGAAGGCTTTAATGAGTTTTCAAAACTAAGACCCATATTCAAGCAATTCAAATACCCCGCATTGCCCTTATTAGCGCCACCTTATGGCAAGGTATTTAATACGATTTATCAGTTGATGATTAAATTGAAGATATAACAAGTACCCCATGACTTAAGGGCCAGATTTTTATCTGGCCTTTTTTATGCTTTACGATTATTAGTCAATCGATTGATGGGTCAGCGATTGGTAGAAATTATAGGCTAGCTGCTTGATAGATAAACCTTGTTCTGGCTTGAACCACTGGATACTCCAGTTGAGAGCTCCGAGAATAAACAATCGGTTCAAATGTGGATCGCCCGTTAAAAGGTTCGCCGTAATAGCATCATCAACGATTTTTTGCCAATAGGCCTCGTATTCATCGCGTAGTTTAATGAGATGATCTTTGGAATCTTCTGATAGTGATTTCCATTCGGTAATTGAAACAATATGAGCATCTTTATTCTCGCCGTGGAGGGTTTCAAGGTGTCCATATATAGACGCTAAAAGCCTCAAATTTGGTTGATCGACTTTTGCCGTTTCCCGCTTAATCGTTTCGATCGATTTTTTAAGCCCGCCCTCAATAACGGCTACCAAAATCTCTTCCTTATCTTTAAAATGATGAAACAGGCTTCCCGATTTTAATCCCGTTGCGCTCGCAAGCATGCGGACGGTCGTCCTATCAAAAGAAGTATCTTTAAATAGGCGGGCCGCTATTGATACTAGCTCCTTGCGTCGATTTGATTGTTTGGGTATAGTCACTTAATTACCTAGCGCTTGCTTGGTTTCAATTAATTCTTAGTATAGAGATAGGGAGGGGTTGTGTCTATAAAAAGTACCATGATGAATTTTCCGTTGGCTTTGCCGCATATGTTAGAGCGAATCGGTCTTTTTTATCCCGACGTTGAAGTGGTCTCAAGAATGCCGGACAAAAGCCTGCATCGAACAAACTACGGTCAGATTCATAAAAGAGCAAAACAGCTCGCATCCGCTTTAAGCCGTCACGGCATTAAAAAAGGCGAGTGCGTGGCCACACTGATGTGGAACCACTATGCACATATAGAAGCCTACATGGGGATTCCTGTTATGGGCGGCGTTATTCATACATTGAATTTGCGTCTCTCACCCGAAGATATCGCCTATATTGCCACTCACGCCGACGATAAAATCTTAATTATTGATGATATTTTATTGCCGCTATACGAGCAGTTCAAAGACAATGTTCCTTTCAAAGAAGTTATCGTCGTTCCTCTAACGGGTGAACCTGTTGCCGATGAATTTATAAACTATGAAGATTTTCTAGCCTCTGGCGACAGTAATTTTTGTTACCCAGATATCGATGAAAATGATCCCGCTGGCATGTGTTACACCTCTGGTACAACTGGGCGACCCAAAGGCGTCGTGTATAGTCACCGTTCTACCGTTTTACACTGTTTTGCAGAAACGATGACCGACACACTCGCCATTAGCCAGCACGATGTCGTAACCCCGGTCGTTCCGATGTTTCATGCAAACGCATGGGGTCTGCCGTATACCTCAATTATGGTCGGTGCTAAACAAGTATTACCAGGGCCACACCTGGACGCCGAAAGCCTGCTCGATTTATATGAAAGTGAACAGGTGACCTTGAGTGCCGGTGTTCCAACCATCTGGATGGCCATTAAACAGGCAAGAGAAGCCGAACCTGATCGTTGGAAAACGGCAGCCAATATGAGGATGGCGGTCGGTGGTTCTGCCGTACCAGAATCTTTGTTCCGCGCCTTTGATGCCTTTGATATGAAGATAATCCAGGCCTGGGGGATGACTGAAACATCTCCATTAGCGACACTGGGCGGCATACAAAGCAGTTTAATGAACCTGAATGAAGACGAGAAATACAAATACCGCATTAAACAGGGTGTACCGTTACCCTTTGTTGAAGTGAGAATCGTCGATGACGAAGGGAATATCCAGCCCTGGGATGGCGTTTCTCAGGGGGATGCTCAATTAAGAGGGCCATGGATAACGGGTTCTTATCATAAAAGTGAAGGGTCTGATGATAAGTTCAGTAAAGAAGGTTGGTTAAAAACAGGCGATGTATGCAATATCGATCAATACGGCTACGTCAAATTAACCGATCGAACTAAGGATTTAGTGAAGTCTGGTGGCGAGTGGATCAGCTCAGTGGATCTTGAGAACGCCATTATGGGCCACCCCGACGTGATAGAGGCCGCCGTTATAGCTGTACCCCATCCAAAATGGGACGAACGCCCCTTGGCTGCCATCGTCGTTAAGCCTGGAAAAACAGTCACAACAGCAGATATTCGTCAATTTTTAGACGGTAAATTTGCCAAAATCTGGCTGCCCGACGCGGTTGAAACGATTGATGAAATTCCCAAAACATCGACTGGGAAATTCATGAAATTAAAATTACGTGAAATGTATAAGGATTGGAGCTGGGACTAGTCCACACTTAAATTAAACAATTAAGGAAAAACTATGAAAGACGCAGTAATACTAGAAGCAATAAGAACCCCTTTCGGTAAATACAATGGCGCGTACCGTGAAACGCCGTCTAATAAATTACTAGCTAACGCACTCGAGGCCTTAGTTGATAAATCAGGTATCGATAAATCAAAGGTCGAAGACGTGATTGCCGGTTCTGTTACACAAATTGGTGAACAGGCCGCCGACGTTGCTCGCCAATCGTTATTAATAGCTGGTTTCCCTATTGAAACAGCTGGCGTTACCTTGAATCGCTTTTGTGGCTCGGGGCAGCAAGCGGTGCACTTTGCATCCCAAGTTATTGACGCCGGCGATTCTGATTACATGATCGCTTGTGGTGTGGAAAATATGACCCGCGTTGCTATGTTAACGGATATGACCGTTGGCGGACCTTACACGGGCTTTGATCCGATGGGCAAAGAACTGTTGAGTCAATACCCTCTTGTACATCAGGGCGTTAGTGCCGAGCTTATGGCTGAAAAATGGGGCATCAGCCGCGCAGACGTTGATGCGTTTGCGATGGATAGTCACGCCAAGGCTCAAAAAGCCATCGAGGCTGGCTGTAATAAAGAAATCGTTGCTATGCCGGGTATCGATAAAGAAGGCAATGCGATCACCTTAGCAGTCGATGAAGGCGTACGTGCCGTTATTGATGCAGAAAAACTCGGCTCACTTAAAACCATCTTTCGGCCAAACGGCGACGGCGTAGTAACCGCCGGTAATGCCAGTCAAATTTCTGATGGCGCAGCGGCCGTTCTTATTGCCAATAGAGAAGTCGCTATCGCCGACGGCTTTAAACCAAGAGCACGCTTTCGCGCTCGCGTCGTAGTTGGTAGCGATCCTGTCCTTCAACTAGACGGTCCGATTGCCGCCACCCGATTAGCGCTAAAAAAAGCAGGTTTAACGGTCGCCGATATCGACTGGTTTGAAATTAACGAAGCTTTTGCCACCGTATCACTAGCGTGGATGAAAGAAATTAATCCGCCGGCAGAAAAAGTAAATCCATGGGGCGGAGCCATCGCACACGGACACCCTCTGGGTGCCACTGGCGCGGGCTTGATAGCCAAAATGGTCGCCGGTTTAGAAGCGACAGATGGCCAGTTTGCCCTACAAACCATGTGTATTGGCCTCGGTATGGCCACTGCAACCATTATTGAACGAATTTAAGGAGTACTAAAATGAATTATGAAAATAGAACTTTTCTTGTTACCGGCGGTAGCTCTGGGCTAGGTGGAGCAACGGCTTCGATGATGATCGAGAAGGGCGCTAATGTGGTCATTCTTGATATCAATGAAGAAACGGGAAAGGCCAAAGAAGCAGAGCTTGGTGCAAACTGTCGTTTTGTTAAAACAGATGTTACCAGCGAAAGCGATGTTCTAGCTGCTATTGACGTTGCTGTAAACACATTTACCGGCGTGCATGGCGTTATTAACGCCGCTGGTATTGCCGTTATCGGTAAAGTGTTAGACAGAGAGGGCAACCCGCATTCTTTGGATCTATTTGCGCGCGGCATCAACATTAACTTGGTTGGAACCTTTAACGTGATCCGCCTGGCAGCACAGGCGATGACTAAAAACGAACCTACCGAAGACGGCGAGCGCGGCATTATCATTAATACGGCCTCAGTCGCAGCCTTTGACGGCCAAATTGGGCAAGCAAGTTATTCAGCGTCAAAATCGGGTGTGGTCGGCATGGCCCTGCCCATTGCGCGTGAATTAGCTCGTTATGGTATCCGCGTTTGCACCATTGCCCCTGGTATTTTTGAAACGCCGATGTTAGCAAATTTACCGCAAGAGGCGCGTGACTCATTAGGACAACAGGTTCCTTTTCCTCCGCGTCTGGGTAAGCCATCTGAATATGCTTCTTTAGCAGGTCATATCATTGAAAACGTGGTGTTAAACGCCGAAGTGATTCGCCTTGATGGCGCTATCCGCATGACGGCTAAATAACGGGAGATCAAGATGACTTTTGAAACCATTATTATCGAAAACCCCGCCGATGGCGTCGCCTTAATACGCCTCAATCGCCCGCGTCAATATAATGCATTAAACAGCCAGTTATTGGGTGAACTAGGCCAGGCGCTGGAACAGTTTGATCAAGATGACGCTATCGCCGCCGTGGTTATCACGGGGTCTGATAAAGCGTTTGCCGCTGGAGCCGACATCGTAGAAATGCTGGGTAAATCAGGCGCAGAAATGTCTGCAATGATCGATAAGGTGACCGGCTGGAGAGCCATTTCTGAGTTTAGCAAACCGACTATCTGCGCTGCATCAGGCATGGCATTAGGCGGTGGTTTTGAACTAGCCTTACAGTGCGACGTGTTAATGGCTGCTGAGGGCACAAAGTTTGCGCTTCCAGAAGTCAATCTAGGCGTTATTCCAGGCGCTGGCGGCACGCAACGTATTGTAAACGCTGTTGGCAAATCGCTGGCAATGGAAATGGTCATGAATGCACGCCCATTATTAGCAGAAGAGGCTTTGCAAAAAGGCATCGTCAGCCGCGTTGTTGCATTAGGCAGCGTTGAAGATGAGGCCATTAATTTTGCTAAAAAACTGGCGGCTAAAGCACCTCACGCCGTTCGTGCAGCCAAACGCTGCGTTAACAAGGCGGTATTAACCACACTGGAAGAAGGCTTAGCCTACGAAAGAGAAGTATTTTTCCCGTTATTTGATACCGACGATGCAAAACGTCTAATGAACGCGTTTGTAAATAAATAAGGATTTAAGCATGGGCTATCGATCAATACTTCATCCAGAGATTTTTAAAAATCGAACCATTATCGTTACCGGTGGCGGTAGCGGTATTGGTCGGTGTACGGCCCACGAAGTGGCTTCCTTAGGAGCTAATACTATTCTTATCGGCCGAAACAAAGAAAAGCTCGAACGCGTACAACAGGAAATTATCGAAGACGGTGGTCTTGCGCACTATTACAGTTGCGATATTCGTAATGAGGCCGATGTGATAGAGCTAATCACAACCATTGTTAGCGCACACGGTGATATTCATGGGCTGGTGAATAACGCCGGTGGACAGTTTCCCTCGCCGCTGGAAAAAATTAGTAAAAATGGCTGGGACGCCGTTATAAATACCAACCTGACAGGCGGTTTTATAGTGGCCAGAGAAGTCTTTAAACAATCGATGTCTAAACACGGCGGCTCTATCGTCAATATCGTAGCCGATATGTGGGGTGGCATGCCAGGCATGGGACACTCGGGCGCTGCGCGTGCTGGAATGGCAAATTTCACCCAGACCGCTGCCTATGAATGGGGACACGCGGGCGTTCGCGTTAACGCGGTCGCACCGGGCTGGATCGCTTCCAGTGGTATGGATACGTACCCAGATGATTTCAAAGTCGTTCTTAAATCGTTACCAAAAGCAGTACCATTGGGTCGTTTAGGC
>JASJGO010000090.1:0-15289 GCA_033791505.1 Cycloclasticus sp. | reverse complement strand
GTGGTCACCTTGTCGCACGAAGGCTATATTAAATCACAACCCCTTACCTCCTATACGGCACAGCGTCGCGGTGGTAAGGGTAAAACCGCAGCGAATACAAAAGATGACGACTTTATTGATAAGCTGTTCATCGCCAATACGCACGACACAATGCTATGTTTTTCCAGTAAAGGTAAAGTGTATTGGCTGCGCGTATTTAACCTGCCTGTTGCCAGCAGAATTGCCCGTGGTAAGCCGATCGTTAATTTGTTGCCACTAGATGCCGATGAACGCATCAACGCCATTTTGCCAATGCGCGAATTTATTGACGACCAATACGTGTTTATGGCGACAGAGTCTGGCACGGTGAAGAAGACTTTGATTAAGGAATTTGAGAAACCTCGCGCTAACGGAAAAATTGCTATTGATTTACGTGAAGACGACACCCTGGTGGGTGTGGCGGTAACCGATGGTAAAAAAGATATTATGTTGTTCGCGAGTTCAGGCAAGGTGGCCAGCTTCAATGAATCTGACGTAAGGGTTATGGGGCGCAGCGCTAGTGGCGTACGAGGTATGCGTATTAAAGAGGGTGAACGAATTATTTCACTCATTATTTCACAGCCTGGCACCGTCCTTACGTTAACCGAAAATGGTTACGGTAAGCGTACTCAGATAGAAGAATACCCGATACATAAGCGCGGCGGCCAAGGTGTGATAGCGATGCAAACCAGTGATCGAAATGGCGTGCTCGTTGGCGCGGTATTGGTCGATGAAACTGATGAATTAATGTTGATTACCGACGGCGGAACGTTAGTTAGAACGCGTACCAAAGAAATTTCTATTTTAGGCAGAAATACGCAGGGTGTTCGCGTAATACGACCTGGAAAAGATGAAAAAGTAATCGGTTTAGACCGTATCGCTAGCCTGGGCGACATAGAAAATGATGATGAAGACGATATGATGATGGGTGAAGACGAGCAAGTTTTACCCGTAGACGCTTCATCTAGTAATGAAATTGAAGATTGATAGTTTAGGAGTATTGAATGTCCCGTGTTTATAATTTTAGTGCCGGCCCTGCTGCGGTACCCTTAGAAGTATTACAAAAAGCTCAGAGCGAAATGTTAGATTGGAATGGCTCTGGCATGTCGGTGATGGAAATGAGCCATCGTGGAAAAGAGTACATTTCAATCGCTGAAAAAGCCGAGGCGGATGTTAGAGAACTGATGAATATCCCCGCCAATTATAAGGTTCTTTTTTTACAAGGTGGTGCTACAACGCAGTTTTCAATGCTACCGATGAATCTGCTTCGTGACAAAAGCAAGGCCTGCTATGTAAATACGGGCGCCTGGTCTGAAAAAGCGATCAAAGAAGCGAAAATATTTTGCGACGTGCAGGTGTCAGCTAGTTCGGAAGCGGATAATTTCACCTCTATACCAGCAGTAAATAGCTGGGATATAGACCAAGATGCGGCTTATCTGCACTACACCAGTAATGAAACTATCGGTGGTGTAGAGTTTCAAGATATCCCCGACGTGGGTGGTATCGACCTGGTGGCGGATATGTCATCAAATATTCTTTCAAGGGAAATTGATGTCAGTAAATTTGGCGTTATCTACGCTGGTGGACAAAAGAATATGGGGCCTTCGGGTATCGCGTTAACGATTGTTCGCGAAGATCTGATTGGTCACGTTCGCGCTGGATCACCCTCGATGATGGATTATAAAAAACACGCGGATGCCGATTCAATGTTCAATACTCCTGCGACTTACAGCTGGTACTTGATGGGTCTGGTGTATGAATGGCTAAAGGAGCAAGGCGGTGTGTCGGCGATTGAAGCGCGAAATATTCGTAAATCAAAAAAGCTATACGCGGCGATAGACAACTCTGATTTTTATGCGAACCCAGTGCAGGTATCATCTCGCTCACGGATGAATATTCCATTCACGCTGGCTAACAGTGAGCTGGACTCGATTTTTTTGAAGGATGCTAAAGAGGCTGGTCTAGTTACCCTGAAAGGTCATCGTTCTGTCGGTGGTATGCGTGCCAGTATTTATAATGCAATGCCCGAAGAAGGCGTAGATGCATTGATCAGTATGATGGCCGAATTCGAAAGAACTAAAGCTTAAAAAACAGTTAATAAATTATAGGTAAGTAAAAAATGTACAAAATTCAGACCTTGAATAATATTTCCGTCAAAGGGCTCGATAAATTTCCAAGAGATAAATACGAGGTGGCTTCAGAGCTTCAGTCTCCCGATGCGTATATGCTTCGTTCCCTGAAATTACACGATGTCGAAATCCCCCCAAGCGTGTTAGCAATTGGTCGTGCTGGCGCTGGCGTTAATAATATCCCAGTAGATAAAATGACCGCCATGGGTATTCCGGTCTTCAATGCTCCCGGCGCTAACGCGAATGCTGTTAAAGAACTTGTTTTAACAGGTATGCTATTGGGTTGTCGCAATATTTGTCAGGCCTGGGAATGTGCGAAAAACCTCCAGGGTGATGACGAAGCGATTGGCAAAGAAGTGGAACAGGTCAAAAAGAATTTTGTCGGTTTTGAGCTGCCGGGTCGAACCCTGGGTGTCATTGGTCTTGGGGCTATTGGTACATCGGTGGCCAATACCGCGCAAGAGCTAGGTATGAATGTCGTGGGTTATGACCCAGCCATTACCGTTGAACGTGCTTGGCAATTATCATCATCCATTGAATCTGCAAATACGGTAGATGAGCTACTGGCAAGGTCCGATTTCGTTACCGTTCATGTGCCGTTGAATGAAGGTACAAAAAACCTAATTAACGCTAGTCGTATAGCGACGATGAATGATCACGCGATCATTTTGAACTTTTCTCGTGACGGTATCGTAAACGATAAAGACGTCGTCGCGGCATTGGACGCAGGTAAGCTTTATGCCTATATCTGTGACTTCCCGAGCAATTTATTGAAAAATCACCCGCGAGTAATTACCCTGCCGCATCTGGGCGCTTCAACAGCTGAAGCTGAAGAGAACTGCGCCGTTATGATTGCCGACCAGTTAAAGGAGTTTCTTGAAAATGGCAATATTAAAAACTCCGTTAACTTCCCAACCGTAAAAATGCCTCGAGTAGTGGGTTATCGCCTGGCGATCGCAAATGCTAATGTACCCAATATGGTAGGGCAGATTTCGAGTATATTGGCAGAAACCAATCATAATATTTTGGATTTATTAAATAAGTCCAGAGGTGATGTGGCCTACACACTGTTAGATGTTGATATCGCAGTGACCGAAGATGTGATTGAACGAATCAAAAAAATTAACGGTGTGTTATCCGTTAGGGCGCTTTAGGAGCCGTTAGATGAATGTTAATAAGTCATTATCTGAGCTAAGGGTTTCGATAGACGAGCTGGATAACCAATTATTAACACTATTTAACCAGCGAGCGGAATTAGCAAAAGACGTAGCTGAAGTAAAATTGGCCGATGGAGAAACGACGGATTTTTATCGGCCAGATCGTGAAGCGTCTGTTCTAAGGCGGGTAAAAGAGAACAACCCTGGACCACTCAAGGATGAGCATGTAGCGCGAATTTATCGTGAATTGATGTCCTCCTGTTTGGCGGTAGAAAAACCGCTAACCGTCGCATTTTTAGGCCCATCGGGTACGTTCACTCAGGAAGCAGCTTTAAAGCACTTTGGTCATGCGGTGATAACAGTTGAAGCGGCGACCATTGAAGATATTTTTCACGAAGTCGAAAGCGGTGAAGCGCAATATGGCGTTGTACCGGTGGAAAACTCAACCGAAGGCGTTATTAGTCACACCCTTGACAGATTTATGAGTTCACCTTTGCACATTTGTGGCGAAGTCGAGCTACGTATTCATCACCACCTCCTGTCGGTAGAGGATTCACTAGACCGAATCAAGCTGATTTATTCTCATCAACAATCTCTGGGCCAGTGTCGTAAGTGGTTGATGGCTAATCTGTCTGGAGTAGAAACTATCGCCGTTAGCAGTAATGCAGAAGCGGCTCGCCTTGCCCGTGAACAACCGGGGTCAGCTGCGATTGCGGGTGAAGTAGCGGCGGATCTTTATAAATTAAATAAATTGGCCGCTCATATAGAAGATGAATTACACAATACGACGCGTTTTTTAGTCATAGGCCTGCAGAAAGTTCCCGCTAGCGGCGAAGACAAAACTAGTATGATGATTTCCACAAAAAACATTGCAGGTGCCTTGCAGTCAGTGCTCGCACCATTTGCATATGCGGGTATTAGTTTAAATAAAATTGAGTCTCGCCCATCAAGACAAGGCGCATGGGAGTACGTGTTTTTCGTTGATATTGACGGCCACCAGGATGATGCGAAAGTCGCTACCGTTCTAAAAGAACTGGTACCCAACGTCAACTTATTAAAGGTTTTGGGATCTTACCCAAAAGCCGTTATTTAAAACAATGGGACACTGAGCCACGCCGTGGTGAGTATAAAAACTATGTTTACTTTAAATTCCTTTTGCGATTTAGTCGTTGAGCCCATAAATGGCATGCACGCGTATCAACCGGGCAAACCGATAGATGAATTGCAAAGAGAGCTGGGTATAAATGATGTCGTTAAACTGGCCTCAAATGAAAACCCTTTGGGTCCGAGTGACGGTGTAAAACAGGCCATTAAGGCAGCAATCGATGACGTTTCACTATACCCAGATGGCAACGGCTTTCACTTAAAGAAAGCCCTGTCAGAGAAGCTGGGCGTTTCTGCGGGTATGATCACCTTGGGTAATGGTTCTAACGACGTGTTAGATGCAGTCGCCCGGGTGTTTTTATCTGCTGGGCGTGAAGCAGTGTATTCGGAATATGCCTTTGTCGTTTATTCGATAGCTACCCAGGCGGTGGGCGCAACGGCTCGCGTGGCGACGGCCTATCCTGAAGGTTCAAAAAGGGCTTACGGACACGATTTAAACGCGATGCAGGCATTAGTTAATGAGAAAACGTCAGTAGTATTTATCGCCAACCCAAATAATCCCACCGGGACCTGGCTGCAAGCCACCGAGCTTGAAACGTTTATTAGCCAAATGCCCGGCCACGTTATTGTGGTGCTAGATGAAGCATACGGTGAATATTTAGAACAGACGGACTATCCAGACGCCATAAACTGGTTACAACGATTTCCGAATTTGATTGTCACTCGAACATTCTCAAAAGCCTATGGACTAGCAGGGTTGAGGGTGGGTTATGCGGTCAGTCACCCAGATATTGCTGATTACCTCAATCGAGTGAGGCACCCTTTTAACGTTAACTCTTTAGGCCTTGTGGCGGCTGAAGCGGCATTAAAAGATGAGCGATACATTGAGCAAACGCGAGAGTTAAATAAACAAGGCTTGCAGCAACTGATGAGTGGCTTTGAGGCGTTAGGTTTAAGTTATATACCCTCAGTAGGCAACTTTGTCAGCGTCAATGTGGGTGACAATGCACAAGGCGTTTATCGCCGTTTATTAGAAGCAGGCGTCATTGTTCGCCCCATCGGAGCGTATAACATGCCTCATCACTTAAGGGTGTCTGTTGGCTTGCATAGTGAAAATAAGAAATGCTTAGATGCACTTAAAAAGGTGTTACATGATGTTTAATAAAATGTGCATCATTGGCGTCGGCTTGATAGGGGGTTCGATAGCTAGGGCCTCGCGAAAAAACAAACTGTGCTTAGAAATTGTCGGCACCGGCAGGAAGGAAAGCAATTTACAGAAGGCGGTCGAATTGGGCGTAATAGACGGCTATGAGTTGTCTATTACTGAAGCCGTAAAGAACGCTGACCTTGTGGTTATCTGTTCGCCTGTGGGGTCTTTTGAGCGTATTTTTAGGCAATTGAAAGATGTCTGGTCGGACGGGTGCTTGTACACTGACGTGGGTAGTACAAAAGAAAGCGTTATCAAGACACTAAAATCAGTTTTTACGGATATTCCAACAAATTTTGTGCCGGGACATCCAATCGCTGGTTCCGAAAACAATGGCGTGGATGCGTCCATCGAGCACTTATTTTCCAATAAACGGGTCATTATTACCCCGACTAAACAGACAGACGCGGTTAAAGTTAAACAGTGTCAAACGTGGTGGGAAGGTATGGGCGCTATCGTTTCTAAGATGAGCGCCGATCATCACGACGAAGTTTTAGCTGCGACTAGTCACTTACCCCATGTTTTAGCGTTTTCTTTAGTCGAGCTACTAAAAAACAAGCAGGACGAACGAGAAATCTTTGAATTTGCCGCAGGTGGCTTCAAGGACTTCACTCGCATTGCTTCGAGTGACCCTGAAATGTGGTCTGATATTTGTTTGGCCAACGGCCCCCAGTTACTAAACGTAATGAAAGAATTAGAGCAACAGAATCGCAAAATTTCATCGCTGATTGAGCGGGGCGATAAACAAGGTTTATGCGACATGTTCAAATCCGCGCAAGATGCACGACAATATTTTTTAAGTCTACAAAACAAATAATTACCATGGATACAATGATTTCAAGCCGGAGTACTGGGCTAAAGGGTGAGTTTCGCGTTCCGGGGGACAAATCTATTTCGCATCGTTCAGTGATGTTAGGCAGTTTGGCTGAAGGCATCACTGAGGTGAGTGGTTTCCTGGAAGCGGACGACGCACTAGCGACGCTGGCTGCGTTTCAAAGCATGGGCGTTAATATCGAACGTTTAGGGCCTGGGCGATTGCGTATTCACGGTGTTGGCTTGCACGGACTGCAAAAACCAGATGCTGACTTATACGTAGGCAACTCAGGAACGTCTATGCGCTTATTGTCGGGTATTTTAGCCGGGCAACACTTCGATAGTGTTATGACCGGCGACAGCTCATTAACAAAACGACCTATGCGCCGTGTGTTAGACCCTTTAGCGTTAATGGGTGCAAATGTTGAGAGCAGCGGAAACGGGACGGCACCGTTAAGAATAAAGGGTGGCGCGGCATTATCTGGTATTAACTACGCAATGCCGATGGGTAGTGCTCAGGTGAAGTCCTGTTTGTTATTAGCGGGGTTATACGCCGAAGGGACAACAACCGTGATAGAGCCAGCGGTAACCAGAGATCACACAGAGCAAATGCTGAGAGGATTTGGTTATACGGTCAACACGTTAGCTAAAGCGGTATCTTTGAAGGGCGGCGGCCGACTTACGGCAACGTCTATCGATGTGCCGGCAGATATATCGTCAGCGGCATTCTTTCTAGTGGCGGCATCTATTACGCCTAATTCTGATGTCACTCTACAGCACGTAGGCATCAACCCAACGCGAACGGGCGTGATTGATATTCTGTTAAAAATGGGTGCCAACATCGAGCTGTTAAATAAACGTACCGTGGGTGGTGAAAAGGTCGCCGATATCCGCGTAACAAGCAGCGAACTAACAGGCATACACGTGCCTGAAGAGTTAGTAGCGCTGGCGATAGATGAATTCCCGGTAATCTTTATTGCGGCTGCCTATGCCGTCGGTACAACAGTGGTTACTGGAGCACAGGAGTTAAGGGTTAAAGAAAGCGATAGAATACAAGTTATGGCAGATGGACTACAGGCCCTGGGTGTTGATGCACAAGCGACAGAAGATGGCATGCTTATAACGGGTGGACGAGTATCAGGTGGAGTGGTTGAAAGTGTGGATGATCACCGAGTAGCGATGTCTTTTGCGGTGGCCGGATTACAGTCTGAAAGTGCTATTCAAATTAATAACTGTGAGAATGTAAAAACCTCTTTCCCCGACTTTGTAGAACTGGCGTCTTTTTGCGGTTTTGTACTTCAAGCATGATGGGCGTTAATGATTCAGCGCCAGTGTTGACGATTGATGGACCGGGTGGCTCAGGAAAAGGGACCGTTTCAAAAAGCGTCGCTAAACAACTGGGCTGGAATTACCTCGATAGCGGCACTGTATATAGAGCACTCGGTATCGCGGCGATTAATCGTCACGTTGATCTCGGTAATGAAAAAGCGCTTGTGAAATTAGCCGAAAATATTAACTTAGAATTTAAATTTAATGGTGATTGGGCCGTGCTGCTGGACGGTGAAGAAATTCAACAGCAGTTGCAAACCGAAGAAATAGGAAATATTGCCTCCAAAATCGCCGTTTTTTCAGCGGTCAGGCAGCGTTTATTAGCCAAACAGCTGCTGTTTCAAAAACCACCTGGCCTGGTCGCAGATGGACGAGATATGGGAACTGTCGTGTTTCCTAGTGCGCAATACAAAGTGTACTTAACCGCTAGTGCCGAGGAAAGGGGAAAAAGGCGATATAAGCAGTTGATTGAGAAAGGAATTAGTGCTAATCTGCGCGATGTTATTCAAGATGTCGAGAAAAGAGATAAACGAGATAAAACTCGTGCGGCTTCTCCGTTGACAGTTCCTGATGGAGCGGTCTACATAGACTCATCGTTCTATACCATTGAAGAAGTGGTACAACAGATTCTAGATTCATTGAAAAACAAGTAAATCTCGATATTGAGAATGTAAGGTGGTTTGAGTTCATAATGACTCAAGCCTTTTTTTAACTAACCCTTTTTTAAGAGCAGTATCCTTAAAAAAACAAACAAAGAGAACGTCATGAGCGAAAATTTCGCAGAATTATTTGAAGAAAGCATCAAATCAGCCGAGTTAAATCCAGGTACATTAATTGTCGGCCAAGTAGTTGATATTACGAACGATTCAGGTATCGTTAACGCCAACCTTAAATCAGAAGGTAACGTTCCGCGCTGGCAATTTGTAAGTGCAACGGGTGAACTAGAAGTTGCTATTGGTGATGAAGTAGAAGTTGTGCTGGAGATGGTCGAAGACGGCCTGGGCGCGACGCTTTTATCGAGAGATAAAGCTAAAAAAGCCGCCGCCTGGAGATTCCTTGAAAAGGCAGCCGAAGAAAAAGAAACAGTTATTGGTGTTATCACTGGAAAAGTACGAGGTGGTTTCACAGTTGAAGTGGGTGGTTTAACAGGCTTCTTACCAGGGTCACTCGTTGACGTTCGTCCTTTAAGAGACACGTCATTCTTAGAAGGCAAAGATTTAGAGTTTAAAATCATTAAACTAGACGAAAAACGCGACAACGTCGTTGTATCACGTCGTGCGGTTTTAGAAACAGAATACAGTGCAGAACGTGAAACCTTACTGAACAACTTAAAAGAAGGTGCAGTACTAAAAGGCATGGTTAAGAACCTGACTGATTATGGCGCATTTATCGATTTAGGTGGTGTAGACGGTCTTCTACACATTACAGATATGGCCTGGAAGCGCGTTAAGCATCCTTCAGAAGTCATTGAGATCGGCCAGGATATCGAAGTTATCGTATTACGTTACGACGAAGAGAAAAAACGCGTTTCATTAGGCATGAAACAGTTAGGTGAAGATCCTTGGGTGAATATTTTAAATCGTTACCCAATTAACTCAAGACTAAGCGGTAAAGTGACCAACTTAACGGATTACGGTTGTTTTATTGAAATTGAAGATGGCATCGAAGGCCTTGTTCACGTTTCAGAGATGGATTGGACTAATAAAAACGTCAACCCAGCTAAAGTCGTTTCTTTAGGTGATGAAGTTGAAGTGATGGTGCTTGAAATAGATGACACGCGTCGTCGTATTTCATTGGGTATGAAGCAGTGTAAAGGCAACCCTTGGGAAGACTTCTCAGCTATCCACAAAAAAGGCGACAAAATTAAAGGCCTGATAAAATCAATTACTGATTTTGGTGTTTTCATCGGCTTAGATGGCGAGATCGATGGCCTTGTTCACTTGTCTGATATTTCGTGGGACGATAAAGGTGAAGAGGATCTGCAGAACTACAAAAAAGGCATGGAAATAGAAACTGTTATTCTAGCCATTGACTCAGACCGTGAAAGAATTTCATTGGGCATTAAACAGATCGAACAAGACCCATTCCAGGAATTCCTGAGCGTTAATGAGAAAAACTGTCTCGTTAAGGGTACCGTAAAGGAAGTTGATGCTAAAGGCGCAGTCATCTTGTTAGCTGATGGAATTGAAGGTTACTTACGTGCTTCAGAATTAAATCGTGACCGCGTAGACGATGCTAGAAATATCCTGACCGAAGGCGAGGAAATTGAAGCGAAATTTATTGGTATTGATCGTAAAAACAAAACCATTAATTTATCTATTAAAGCGAAAGACGATGATGAAGAGAAAGCTGTATTGAGTGATTACTCGTCACAAAATGCTAGTGCACCTACCTTAGGTGATATCTTTAAAAGTTCAATGGAAGATAAGTAACACTGTTTAAAATAAGGCGGGAAACATTTAGTTCCCGCCTAATTTCAGTAAAGGTGAGACGTGACAAAATCAGAATTAATTGAAAAATTAGCAGAACAACAAATACATCTTCCTTATAAAGATGTTGAGTTAGCAATAAAATGTATCCTGGAAAAAATGAGTCGCTCGCTAGCTTCTGGCGAGAGAATAGAAATTAGAGGGTTTGGTAGTTTTTCACTGCATTATCGCCCTCCAAGGGTTGGAAGGAATCCTAAAAATGGTGCACCTGTTGCCTTATCAGGAAAATATGTACCGCATTTTAAACCAGGAAAAGAGTTACGTGTCCGGGTCGATGAAGCAAAAGAAGCATATAAAATCAAATAAAAAAGCCCCTGTACAGGGGCTTTTTTATTTGATAATAGATACAATAATATAGTTTAGAGCTTGTTATAATTTGATCGTGATTTTACAGACATGGATGATACACAGTTGAGAAAAATGATATGAAATTTATTTATTTACTACTGTTCGTCTTTTTTCTAGTGTCAGGGTTTGTACTAGCTATCTTGAATTCAGCGCCAATAAAAATAAATTATTATTACGGCTGGCTCGAATTACCATTATCCTTTGCACTTCTGGCTGTCTTTGTTGCAGGCATGTTAATTGGTCTAAGCTCTAAAGTCTGGAGTAACTTTGTTTTACGCCGCCGATATTCGAGCTTGTCAAAGCAAGCCGCAGTAACACAAAAAGAAATATCTAATTTAAGAACTTATCCCGCTAAACAGATTAATTAAATGTATGAATTTTCATTCATGCTGTTACCTGTAGCGGCTGCTAGTGGATGGTATTTCTCTTCGAGGTACTATAGACGCAAGCAAAACGTCGGCAAGCTTGGACACAGTACTTATTTCAAAGGGCTTAATTATTTATTAAACGAACAGCCCGATAAAGCCATTGACGTTTTTGTCGACTTATTAGAAGTCGATGACGAAACAATTGAAATTCATTTAGCTCTCGGTACACTTTTCCGCCAGCGGGGCGAAGTAGAAAAGTCAATAAGACTGCATCAGAATCTAATCGCGCGGCCACAGTTAAGTCATGCTATGCGTACTGATGTGCTGAATGAGTTGGGTCTGGATTATATGCGTGCTGGCTTATTAGACCGCGCAGAAAGTATTTTTCTAGAGCTTGAAAAAAATACCGAGCACAAATTAAATGCTACCAAACAATTATTGTCTATTTTTCAACAAGAGAAAGAGTGGGTTGCGGCGATAGAGTATGTCGTTAAATTAGTGTCAATTGAAGGGATAAAACAAACGTCTGTACTGTCTCAGTTGCATTGTGAAGTTGCAGCAGATTATCTCGCTAAGAACGATATAAGTGCAGCACGAAACTACTTAAAAAAAGCACTGAAAATCGATCCAACTTGCGTTCGAGCTAGCGTTATGTCGGCTCAAATTTATAGGCAAAATAAAGACTATAAACAGGCATTGAAAACGTTAATCAACGTACAAAATCAAAACATTAGCTTTGTTCCAGTCTATCTCGATTTGATTATCGATTGCTTCGATAAGTTAAACCAACCAACACAAAAATTTAATTTCCTCGTAGATCTGCAGGCCATTAATGACTCTTCGTTTGTTACCAGCCGTTTTCTTGATGTTCTGCTAGAGCAGAAAGGCGCTGAACAAGCGGCGGCATATATGCGAGAAAAGTTACTAAATGATCCCAAAAAAAGCATGCTGCAACTGTACGCGAAGATTAAAAAAGACTCAGTTAATCTTGATGATGCTCATTTCTTTTGTGACGCGCTAAATAAACTTGAAGTTGTACCATTAAGTTTTCAATGTCAGCAATGTGGTTTTAGTTCGGTGGACTTAAACTGGTGTTGCCCGAGCTGTAAGCAATGGGACGTCACCGATCCGGTTTCTGTTTAGTACGTTGAAATAGTCTTTCAATCAATGTTTTTGTAAGTAATAACGTACCTAAGATTAGGACAATGCGTATTTACCCGTAATTTTTAGTCAGTAATACTTGTATAGCTTGTATAGCTTGTATAGCTTGTAGAGCAAGGACGTTTTATTAATTAAGAATAGGGATATTTATGAAAAATATTATAGCGTTGCTTATCGTTTTATTATGTCTGTTAACATCACTTTCTGCTTTTGCCGTTAACGTTAATACCGCATCAGCTGAAGAAATTTCAGAAGAACTTAAGGGTATTGGTATAGCCAAAGCTGGGGCGATTGTAAGGTACCGTGAAGAAAAAGGTCCGTTCAAAAGCCTGGAGGATCTGATAAATGTAAAGGGAGTCGGTGCGGCGACGATCGATAAAAACCGTGAAAATATTCAGTTAGACCTTGATGAATAAACTGATAGTTTGTTAGCGTTAAAAAAAGCCCTGAGTAGTCAGGGCTTTTTTTTGTTATTTTTTAGAATTGGCTCTCATTCAAGCTCATTATATTATCGCTACCGGACATAATGCTGGATAACAAAGAACCCGTCTGTGGTAATAGGCGTTGCATATAAAATAAGCCGGTTTTCAGTTTAGCGTCATAGAATTCATCCGATAGTTGGCCGTTATTATGAATGATGTTGTCAGCTATTTTGGCCCACATAAACCCTATGGCCACCAGACCGAATAATTTAAGGTAATCACTTGCCGCGGCGGCGGCTTCATCAGGATTTGAAAGTCCTTTTTGTGCAATCATTAGCGTCGCATTCTGTAATCTTGAAAATGATTTCACCAGTGGGTTAATAAAGGGCGACATTTGTTTATCGTCGCTATGCTGAGTTATAAAGTCTGACAGAGGGTGAAAGAAACGACGAAGATTTCTACCCATATGGTCTGGTAATTTTCTACCAACCAGGTCTAAGGCTTGAATACCATTAGCACCTTCATAAATTTGACAAATCCTGGCATCGCGCAGGTACTGCTCCATACCATTTTCACGAATATAGCCGTGGCCACCATAAACTTGCATACCCAAACTCGTCACCGTTTCGCCTATATCGGTTAAAAAAGCCTTAAACACGGGCGTTAATAAAGAGACCAGTTCATCGGCTTGTTGGCGTTTATTTTCGTCAGTCGAATGTTGAGAGACATCAAGTTGAAAAGAAAGCCAGGTACTGAATGCGCGAGCACCTTCCGTATAAGCTTTCATCGTCAATAACATACGCCTGATGTCTGGGTGTACTATCAGTGGATCGGCGGCTTTATCGGGGTGTTTAGTCCCTGTTAAAGCACGACCTTGAAGTCGCTCTTTAGCGTAATCTACAGCGCCACAATATGAGGCGTGCGCAACCGCAAGTCCTTGTATGCCAACGTGAATTCGGGCGCTGTTCATCATAATAAACATCGCTTTCATGCCTTTGTTCAAGTCACCAATGAGGTAACCGTTCGAATTTTCAAATTCTAATGCGCAGGTAGCGGAAGCCCTGATCCCCATTTTATGCTCAATAGCGCTACATACAACGGCATTTGAAGTTCCAAGAGAACCATCGTCGGCGAGATTAATTTTAGGTACCAGAAATAAACTAATACCCTTGATGCCCGCGGGGGAGTCCGGTGTTCTTGCCAGCACCAGGTGAATAATGTTTTCGCTAAGGTCGTGTTCGCCAGCGGATATAAAAATTTTGCTGCCGCTGATGAGGTAACTACCATTATCTTGCGGTATTGCTTTTGTTCGAATTAAGCCGAGATCGGTACCGGAATGAGGTTCGGTTAAGCACATCGTGCCGCTCCATTTACCAGATACCATATTAGGTAAGAATTTATTTTTCAGTTCATCTGTTGCAAACCTTTCAATCGCATTATACGCCCCGATGGTTAAACCCAGATAGATACTGAAGGACATATTGCTAGAAACGATCATTTCATCGACGGCATTGGCGACATAGTGCGGTAAACCCTGCCCACCATGCTCAGGCTTACAGGTTAAATTTCCCCAACCAGCCTCAGTCATTTCCAGGTAAGCATCCTTAAAACCTTCGGGTGTGCTAACGCCGCCGTTGGCCAATGTGCAACCCTGTTCATCACCTGTACGATTTAAGGGAAACAATAACGACTCACTGATTTTAGCGGCTTCTTCAAAAATTGCATCGGTCAGATCAGGTGTCATTTCGGCAAATTCTGCGATATCACTGAGCTCTGATTTATCCAGAAACTCATTGTCCAGGTATTTGATGTCTTCGATGGGTGCTTTAAAAATAGCCATATTTAATTCCTCAACGGTTTGCCGGTTTCTAGCATCTGCTGGATGCGATCGAGCGTACTGTCTTGTTTTATCAGGTGCATGAAGGCATTTCGCTCGAGTTGCAATATATCTTCTTCACTATGAACGTCGGAGATATCGGTTTCTCCGCCGCTGAGTACGATGGCGAGCTGCTCAGCTATCACACCATCATAGGCAGTCGCTTTTCCAGACTGTATAAAGCTTGTGACGGCTAAATTGAGTGCGGTTCGAGCTGTGGCGCCGGGTAACGATAACTCAACGACTTCTGCTGGCTTGTAATCGACCACCAGTGATAAAGCTTTATTTTTTGCATCAAAAAGCAAACGATCACGGTTCATGGTGATGCCGTCTGATGGTGATATAAACAAGTATTCCTTCGCCTCGGCGGCTGAGGTTGAAACCGTTGCTGTACTAATTAACTCGAACGCTTTGCTAATCGCGGGCATGGGACCTTTAGGTCGGGTAGGATTTGTCATCCAGCGGTTTAGCGTCTCTTTCGTACCACCCCAGGCGGGGATAAGTCCAACGCCCACCTCAACCAAACCCATATAGCTTTCTGAGTGAGCCTGGATGGCATCGCAATGCAGCAGGCTTTCGCAGCCGCCACCAAGCGCCATACCCGATGGCGCACCAACAACAGGGAAGGGCGCCCGTTTTAAGGCTTTATAAGTATCCTGGCCAGACTTCACCATCGCTTCAATCTGTGGCCAGGCGGCCACGTTGGCGGCGAATAGCGCCAGGCCTATATTGGCACCAACAGAATAATTGTCTGCTTCGTTATACAAAACCAGGGCTTTGTATTGGCCAGGAATAATGCCTATAGCCGTAGCAACCATCGTTAAAATATCGGGATCGATCGCGTTCATTTTGCTATGAAATTCAAGGC
>JASJGO010000089.1:0-6121 GCA_033791505.1 Cycloclasticus sp. | reverse complement strand
AGCAGTGTTGGTGTTGGTTGGTAATCGTCTAATAGCTGACATTGCTTGGTGGTTTGCAGTAAATCTAAATGGTCGTGTTGGCCATGAATGCTAATCAGCTGTGTGGATAATTTTTGTAAACTTTTTAGATTAACCGCCTGTCCATTGATAAAGGCTCTTGAGCGGCCGTCAGAGTTGATAATTCGGCGAATAAGGCACTCACTTTCATCGTCAACTTCATTTTGTTTAAGCCAGCGTTCAACTTGAGGCATTTGTGCGATATCAAAATCGAGACTGATGTCTGCTTTTTCAACCCCCGGCCTTAATAAAGACGCATCGGCGCGATCGCCCAGGCAAAGTTTCATCGCGGTAAGCAAGATGGACTTGCCCGCACCCGTTTCACCGGTTAGCACGCTCATACCCTGGTTTAGTTCAAGGCTTAACTGGTCAACAACGGCAAGCCCTTTTATGTCGATAGATTTAAGCATACTGGTTTATGGTTGTGGTGATTTGCTCCAGCCAAGTTTTACCCGCAGGATATTAAAAAAATCATGATCAATAGGGTGTAACAGGCGTATTTTATTGTCGTGCTGTTTAATAACGATAAAGTCGTCTTCCAGAAGGTCAGGGAGGATGACGTTATCGCAGGTTAGTTGTGCTCTATGTTTGTCTCGTTGGCTAAATTTAATGCCTATTTGGCTTCGTCCGTCAACTACGATGGGGCGATTGCTTAGCGTGTGCGGATTAATTGGTACCAGCACGATGGCTTCAAGCGAGGGGTGCATTAACGGGCCACCACCAGATAAAGCATAGGCTGTTGATCCGGTTGGTGTCGCAATAATGAGGCCGTCTGAACGCTGTGAATTCACAAACTTATCATCAACATAGGTCTCGATGTCGATTAAACCGGGCGATTTCAAACGATGAAGGGCTACTTCGTTAAACGCCGAATGTTCATATATGACTTTATCGTGCCGAAAAATTTGCGCCTGTAGAATAATTCGCTCTTCTTCGTGATACTGGCCTTCGAGTATTTGCTTTATTTTACTGCTCATTTGTTCTGGCGAGATATCGACTAAAAAACCAAGTCGCCCCAGGTTCACACCAATCAGGGGTACCTTTGCATTCGCGATGGCCCTGGCAGCGGATAGCAGGGTGCCATCTCCACCTACTGAGATAACGAGATCGCAGTGATCCGCCAGATCATCAATGTGAAACACTCTATCGGCTGGCATCGTGATATGGCGAGCGGTTTCGGGTTCGCTATAGACGCTCACGTCAAACTTTTCCAGCAGTTCGAATAATGCGTGCAAGGTTGTTGAAATATCAGTCGATTCAGGCTTTGAGATAAGCCCGATGCGCTTAAATAATGTGTTCATTGAACTCCTCTTTTAGAGGTCAAAAGTTTACACGAAGTCATTTCATTTGCGCCTAAAAAGTAAAATTTAAAATAGAGTGTTTTAGCACTCTCTCTTGTTGAGTGCCGAATTAAATCATAATATAACGATGATGAGTACTTTAAACGAAGAGTTGAACGAGAGATCACGGCATTTATTAAAATTGCTGGTCGAACGTTATATTTCAGACGGTCAACCCGTTGGTTCGGCTGCGCTGGCGCGCGAAAAAGGTCTAGGCATTAGCCCTGCCACTATACGTCATGTGATGGCGGACCTGGAAGACCTCGGTTTAATTCATTCGCCGCACACCTCTGCGGGCCGTGTTCCAACTAATAGTGGGTATCGTTTTTTTGTAGATTCCTTGTTAACGGTCAGGCGTCCGGAACAAAAACAACTCAGTGAACTGAAAATACACGTTGGAAAAGAGTACGGTAGTAATCAGATTATTACCTCAGCTTCGCAGTTACTGTCGGGTATAACCCATCTGGCCGGCGTGGTTAGCCTGCCTAAGCGTGAGAGCGCGAGTTTTAGGCAAATTGACTTCATGCCTTTGTCTAAGGGTCGAGTGTTGGTTGTTTTAGTCACCAACGACGATGAAGTTCATAATAGGGTGATCCAGACCACAAAAGAGTTCACTTCATCGGAGCTTCAACGCGCGGCAAATTATCTTAATTCATTGTTTGCAGGGCAAAGTCTTCGACAGGTAACTTCGATTATCGCGCATGAAATGGCCGAAACCCAAAAACAAATGAATCAAATGATGATAGACGCCATTAACCTTGCCCATCAAAGTGTTAACAACGGGAAGGAGTCTGAAGATATTGTGCTATCAGGTGCAACCAATTTAATGGATTTTCAGGAGTTATCTGACGTTAATAATATGCGTCACCTGCTTGAAGCCTTTAGTCAAAAACAGGACATTATCCAGTTATTGGACCGATGTATGAATGCCGAGGGAGTGCAGATTTTCATCGGTGAAGAATCGGGTTATCAGCCGTTTGGTTCCTGTAGCTTGATCACCGCGCCGTACGCTGTTGATAATCAAACCGTCGGTGTGTTGGGTGTTATTGGGCCGACTCGTATGCGGTATGACAAAGTAATACCGCTGGTCGATGTGACGGCAAAAGTTTTGGGCGAAGCCTTGAAATCTTAAAATTAATCTCCATTAAGCGATGTAATCGGCTAACTTGCGATGGATAATGTCGCTAAGAGATGACTAAAACAATTTAGAAAAATAATTGAGGAAATATTATTATGGGATCTGAAGAACAAACAGATCAGGACGTTGAGCAAACACAACCTCTTGATATAGAAGACAGCTTAGTTGGAAACGTGCTAGATGATGCTGAGTCTGCCGATTCAACTGTTGAGCCGCTCAGTATGCAGGATGAGCTCGATGCGGCTAATGCTCGCGCAGATGATAATTGGGCCAAAGTTTTACTCGCAACGGCTGAAGTAGAAAACGTGCGTCGTCGTTCGCAAAAAGATATTGAAAAAGCGCATCGATTCTCTATTGAGAAGTTCGCTAAAGATATGTTGCCCGTTGTAGACAGTCTTGAAATGGGTATGGCCGCTGCTGATGAAACATCGGCTGGAGTAGAAGCCATTAAAGAAGGCATGGCGTTGACGGATAAACAATTAATTTCGGCGTTAAAGCAGTCGGGTATCGAGCAGGTTAACCCAGAAGGCCAGATATTCAGTCCAGAGCTGCATCAAGCTATATCGGTGGTGCCAAGTCCAGATCACGAGCCAAATACCGTTATTCAGGTGTTTCAAAAAGGCTATACGCTGAATGGCCGTTTATTGCGCCCCGCGATGGTGATCGTCTCCCAGTCGACACCACCTGAGGGTACAAAAAAAATTGACGAGCAGGCTTGAATAATTAATTCAATGCCCCATATCGTTACTAACTACAAATTAATGGTTTAAATTTCGGAGATTATAAAATGGCTAAAATTATTGGTATAGATTTAGGAACAACGAACTCATGTGTTGCCGTTTTAGACGGCGGCACTGCAAAAGTTCTTGAAAACAGTGAAGGCGCAAGAACAACGCCGTCTATTGTAGCGTTTACCGCTGAAGGTGATGTGCTCGTTGGGCAATCAGCTAAAAGACAAGCGGTGACCAACCCAGCTAACACAATATTCGCTTCAAAACGTTTGATTGGACGTAAGTTTACAGATGACGTGGTGCAAAAAGACGTGAGCATGGTGCCTTACAAAATCGTAAAGGCCGACAATGGCGACGCCTGGATTGAGGCACAAAACAAAAAACTAGCACCGCCTGAAATTGCGGCGCGTATCTTAATGAAACTAAAAAAAGATGCCGAAGCATATTTAGGTGAAGAAGTGACCGAAGCGGTTATTACCGTACCGGCTTATTTCAATGACTCCCAGCGCCAGGCGACCAAAGACGCAGGTAAAATTGCTGGTCTTGAAGTAAAGCGTATTATCAATGAGCCAACGGCGGCAGCCCTGGCGTATGGCATGGATAAAAAAGCCGGTGATCGTACGATTGCGGTATACGATTTGGGCGGCGGTACGTTTGACGTTTCAATTATCGAAATTGCAGAAGTCGATGGCGAACACCAGTTTGAAGTGTTATCAACAAATGGTGATACTTTTCTGGGTGGTGAAGATTTCGATATGCGTATTATTGATTTTCTTGCTGACGAATTTAAAAAAGAAAATTCAGTGGACTTGCATAACGACCCACTGGCACTTCAACGCTTAAAAGAAGCCGCTGAAAAAGCAAAAATTGAACTCTCTTCTAACCAGCAAACAGACGTGAATTTGCCGTATATCACGGCGGATGCGACGGGTCCTAAGCATTTAAACGTAAAACTAACGCGTGCAAAACTCGAATCTTTAGTTGAAGACCTCGTTCAGCGTACGGTTGCTCCTTGTGAAATGGCCGTTAAAGACGCTGGTTTATCAACGTCTGAAATTGACGACGTGATTTTAGTCGGTGGCCAAACACGTATGCCGAAAGTTCAAGAAATAGTAGCTAAATTCTTTGGTAAAGAACCACGTAAAGACGTTAACCCAGATGAAGCGGTAGCCGTAGGTGCAGCGATTCAGGCGGGTGTGTTAGCTGGTGACGTCAAAGACGTTCTGTTATTAGACGTAACTCCTCTTTCACTTGGTATTGAAACCATGGGTGGTGTGATGACCAAATTGATTGAGAAAAACACCACGATCCCAACTAAAGCTGGGCAGACGTTCTCAACGGCAGAAGATAACCAGACGGCGGTGACGGTTCATGTGTTACAAGGTGAACGTGAAATGGCGACGGGTAATAAGTCTTTAGGCCGCTTTGACCTGCAGGATATCCCACCGGCACGCCGTGGCACACCGCAAATTGAAGTATCATTTGATATCGATGCGAATGGTATTTTGAATGTATCAGCTAAAGATAAAGCCACCGGTAAAGAGCAGTCTATTGTGATTAAGGCCTCTAGCGGATTGTCCGAAGAAGAAGTGGATAAAATGATTAAAGACGCTGAAATCCACGCCGAAGAAGATAGGCAGTTACATGAGCTTGTTACCGCAAGAAATCAGGCAGACGGTATGATCCACGCGACTGAAAAATCACTCGAAGAAATGGGCGATAAAGTTGATGAGGCTGAAAAAGCGGAGATTAACAGTGCCGTAGAGGAGCTGAAAGAAGCCATCAAAGGCGATGATAAGGCGGCGATTGAAGAAAAAACTGAAGCATTAACGGCATTGTCTGGCAAGTTAGCAGAAAAAATGTATGCTGATGCTGGCGCTGAAGGCGCGGCCGCAGAAGGTTCTGCTGAAACTGACTCTGGTAGTAACGCTAATGCTGATGACGTAGTAGATGCTGAATTTGAAGAAGTTAAAGACGAAAAGAAGTAAGCTTTACTCACTAAAACTATAGCCCTTTTGGGGCTGCTACATAGCCGCCGATTTATCGGTGGCTTTGCTGTATTCAAGATTTGAGAATTATGGAAAAAGAAGATTATTACAAAGTATTAGAAGTGACGCGTACTAGCAGCGAACGTGACATTAAAAAGTCGTATCGGCGTTTGGCGATGAAATATCACCCAGATAGAAATAACGGTAAACCTGATACGGAAGAAAAGTTTAAAGTCATTCAGGAAGCCTATGCCATTTTAAGTGATGAGCAAAAGCGGGCGGCTTACGACCAGTTCGGACACGCGGGTGTCGACCAGTCAATGGGTGGTGGCCATAGCAGTGATTCATTTAGCGATGTGTTTGGCGACGTGTTCGGTGATATTTTTGGCGGCGGAGGCGGTGGGCGTCGTCGCAGTCAGGTTACCCGTGGTGCTGACTTGCGCTATAACCTGGATATGTCATTGGAGGACGCAGTTTCAGGCATAGAAACTAAAATTAAAGTCCCCACCTCAGTAAGTTGTGACGGATGCAACGGTTCAGGCTCTAAAGGCGCCGGATCTAGCATCTGTTCTACCTGTGCAGGGCATGGACAGGTTCGTATGCAGCAAGGGATGTTTTCGGTTCAGCAAACCTGCCCAACGTGCCGCGGTAGCGGTTCAGTTATTAAAGACCCTTGTGGAAAATGTCGTGGTACGGGTAAAACGAAAGAGCAAAAAACCCTGTCGGTCAAAATTCCAGCGGGCGTGGATACCGGTGACCGTATTCGTTTAGGTGGTGAAGGCGAAGCGGGGGATCATGGTGGTCCGGCGGGTGACCTGTATGTGCAGGTGAATTTTCGTGAACACTCCATATTTAAACGTGATGGGG
>JASJGO010000088.1:0-16079 GCA_033791505.1 Cycloclasticus sp. | reverse complement strand
TGGTGCAATGCGTGCGGTATTCGAAGTAGTTGGCGTACATGACGTATTGGCTAAATGCGTGGGTAGTAATAACCCAGCAAATGTCGTTCGTGCAACTATTAAAGGATTGTCAGACATGACTAATGCTGAAGCAGTTGCAATGAAGCGTGGTAAATCTGTAGCGGATATCACTGGGTAATTATGATGACTGATAAAAAAATTAAAGTAACATTGGTTCGCAGTAAAAACGGAAGATTGGCCTCGCATAAAGCCTGTGTTGCAGGGCTTGGGTTACGTAAAATGCATCAAACTGTGGAAGTGATTGATACCCCTGAAAATAGAGGGATGATCAATAAAGTTAATTATATGGTTCGCGTGGAAGAGGTTTAAAGATGTTATTGAATACAATCAAACCAGCAGAAGGTAGTACTAAGTCTCGCAAAAGAGTTGGGCGTGGTATTGGTTCAGGAACTGGTAAAACGTGTGGTCGGGGACATAAAGGACAAAAATCTCGTTCAGGTGGTTACCATAAAGTAGGTTTTGAAGGTGGGCAAATGCCTATCCAGCGCAGGTTGCCAAAAGTAGGCTTTAACTCTGCCAAAAAGAGGCTTTCTGCAGAAGTTAGACTTAATGAACTAGAAAACCTTGCAGATGAAGTGATTACAATTGAGACGTTGATTCTCGCTAATATTGTTCCTGAGTTTACCAAGCGTGTGAAAATTATCCTGTCAGGAAATATCACTACGGCTGTTAAATTAAAAGGAGTTTTTGCTACTTCAGGTGCCGTTAAAGCAATTGAAGCCGCTGGTGGATCAATAGAGTAATTCATGTCGTCTTTAGGAGCATCAGCTGCCGGTAGTGCGGGCGGATTAAAAAACTTACCCGAATTACGCCAACGCTTAATTTTTGTTCTGCTAGCGTTATTTGTTTTTAGAATCGGTGCTCACGTTCCTGTGCCTGGGATTGATCCCAAAGCACTGGCGCTCATGTTTGAACAGCAAGCAGGAACCATATTAGACATGTTTAATATGTTTTCTGGCGGTGCCTTAAAGCGACTCAGTATCTTTGCTCTAGGTATAATGCCTTATATATCAGCATCGATTATCATCCAGTTGATGACATCAGTCGTGCCAAAATTTGAACAGCTGAAAAAAGAAGGCGAGTCAGGCAAACGAAAAATAACACAATATACGAGATACTTTACAGTTGTATTGGCAACATTTCAGGCATTTGGTGTGGCGACTGCAATACAAGGGCAATCAGCTGGTGGCCTGGCAGTGGTATTCAACCCAGGTCCCTCATTTATGTTTACCGCGGTAATTACTTTAGTCAGTGGCACTCTATTTCTTATGTGGCTTGGTGAGCAGGTAACGGAGAGAGGTATTGGTAATGGTATTTCAATTATCATATTTGCCGGCATCGTTGCGGGTTTGCCTACTGCCATTGGAGGAACACTAGAGTTGGTTAGATCGGGTGAAATGAATGCGTTTATGGTGATTATTCTGTTTATTCTCGCTATTGGTGTGACCGCTTTTGTCATTTTTGTAGAAAGAGCTCAGCGGCGGATAAAAATTAATTATGCTAAAAGACAGCAAGGTAATAAAGTTCTTGCTGGACAATCAAGCTTCTTGCCACTGAAACTTAATATGGCTGGTGTTATCCCACCTATTTTTGCTTCAAGCATTATATTATTTCCTTCAACCATTGCGGGATGGTTTGGCAATAGTGAAGGTATGGGCTGGATGCAAGATGTATCCAGTATGTTATCTCCTGGTCAGCCGATTTATGTGTTTCTATATGCGACTGCGATTATATTTTTCTGTTTCTTTTATACTGCGCTTGTTTTTAATTCAAGAGATACGTCGGATAACCTAAAAAAATCGGGTGCGTTTATCCCTGGTATAAGACCCGGCGAGCAAACTACAAAATATATCGATGCCGTTGTAACTAAACTCACTCTGTTAGGTGCAATTTATATTACATCGGTGTGTTTGCTACCTGAATTTTTGATTGTATATTGGAATGTACCTTTCTATTTCGGCGGTACATCTTTGTTAATTATCGTTGTTGTCGTTATGGATTTCATTGCACAAATGCAGTCTCATTTAATGTCGCAGCGTTATGAAGGCTTAATGAAAAAAGCAAACCTTAAAAATAATTAAGGTTTAAGTAGGAGTTAATAATGAAAGTTCGAGCATCAGTAAAGAAAATTTGTCGTAATTGTAAAGTGGTTAAGCGTAATCGCATTGTTCGCGTCATTTGTAAAGATGGCAGACATAAACAACGCCAGGGCTAACACTTTAGCTTGTAGTAAGTTTAAATAAAGATTAAAATTGCCGGTTTTCTACTGGCCAAATAACGGAGAGAATTAATGGCACGTATTGCTGGTATTAATATACCTGATAATAAGCACATTGTTATTTCATTAACTTCAATTTATGGAATAGGTCTAACAAGATCAAAAGCTATTTGTGAAGCTGTTGGGATTGATGCTGCAACGAAAATTCGAGAACTATCTGAAGAGCAGCTAGAGCTTATTCGTACGGAAGTTGCTAAATATGTAATTGAAGGCGATTTGCGTCGTGAAGTTTCAATGAGTATCAAGCGGTTACTGGACTTGGGTTGCTTTCGTGGTATACGCCATCGTAGAAGCTTACCTGTACGTGGTCAACGTACAAAAACTAATGCTCGGACACGTAAGGGTCCTCGCAAACCAATTAGAAAATAAGATTTAATTAAAGGATACTTGTAGTATGGCTAAACCAAGTCGTAGTAAAAAGAAAGTTAAAAAGAATGTTGTAGATGGCATAGTCCATGTGCACGCTACTTTTAACAATACGATAATTACCATCACAGATCGTAAAGGCAATGCTCTATCTTGGGCTACCGCTGGTGGTTCTGGATTCAGAGGTTCACGTAAGAGTACGCCATTTGCAGCTCAGGTTGCTGCGGAACGTGCTGGTGAAGTGGCTAAAGATTTTGGCATGAAAAATCTTGAAGTTAAAATTAAGGGTCCTGGCCCAGGTCGTGAATCAGCCGTTAGAGCGCTTAATAATATTGGCTTTAACATTACTTTTATCGAAGATGTGACACCTATTCCTCATAATGGTTGTCGCCCACCTAAAAAACGTCGCGTGTAAACAGGAACTATAATGGCTAAATATACTGATTCAAAATGTCGTTTATGTCGACGTGAAGGTGAGAAACTATTTTTAAAGGGCGAAAAATGCTACACAGCTAAATGCGCGATGGAAAAAAGACCGTACCCTCCGGGTCAACACGGTCAACGTCGTACACGCCTTACCGATTACGCTTTACAGCTACGCGAAAAGCAAAAACTTCGCCGTATTTATGGAATACTAGAAAAGCAATTCCGTGGTTACTATGCGGAAGCCGCAAGAATTAAAGGCTCTACTGGTGAGAACTTACTTCAACTATTAGAGTGTCGCCTGGATAACGTGGTTTATAGAATGGGTTTTTCATCTTCTCGTTCTGAAGCTAGGCAACTCGTTAGACATAATGGAATTATGGTAAATGGTGTTCGAGTTAACATTCCATCTTTTCAGGTGAATGTCGAGGACGTGGTTGAAGTTAAAGAAAGTGCCAGAAATCAAAATCGTATTAAATCTGCACTTGAATTTGTTGAACAACGCGGAATCCCCGAATGGATAATAATGGACGTTAATAAAATGCAGGGTACTTTTAAAGTAAAACCAGAGAGATCTGATTTACCTGCTGAAATTAATGAACATCTCGTTGTTGAACTTTACTCTAAGTAATATAAAGAGGAAATATAATGCAAACTTTACTTTCAGGATTTCTACAACCTAAGGTTACCGGGGTCCAATCTATTACCCCATTCTGTTCAAAAGTTACTATTGAACCGATGGAGCGTGGATATGGTCACACTCTAGGTAATGCACTACGGCGTGTTTTACTTTCTTCAATCTCTGGTTGTGCAGTAACTGAGATCAAAATTGAAGGTGTTTTGCACGAATACACTACGATTGAAGGTGTTCAGGAAGATGTGATTGATATCATGCTTAACCTTAAAAATTTAGCCGTGTCTCTAAACGCGAAAGATGAAGCTTTTCTTACACTGGAAAAATCTGGTCTTGGACAAGTGACTGCAGCGGATCTTAAAATCGATCATGACGTTGAAATATTCAACCCTGATCTTGTTATAGCCAATCTTACTTCAAAAGGTAAACTGTCTATGACGATTAAGGTTGAACGTGGTAACGGTTACCAAACGGCTGCTTCACGTAAAGATGCTGACGTTGATCTACCGATTGGTACATTGTTATTAGATGCTTCTTTTAGCCCTATAAAAAGAATCTCATTTAACGTTGACTCTGCGCGTGTAGAACAACGCACTAATCTGGATAAACTGGTCATAGAATTAGAAACTAATGGTACTATCGACCCTGAAGAAACAATAAGGTCTGCTGCTACGATCCTTCATCACCATATTGCTGTTTTTGTTGATTTAAAAGATATCGTTGACGAACCAGAGCTACCTAAAGAGCCTGAGTTTGACCCTATTTTACTTCGCCCTGTTGACGATTTAGAGCTTACGGTTCGTTCTGCGAATTGTTTAAAAGCAGAACAAATATTCTATATTGGTGATTTAATCCAACGTACTGAAGTTGAATTACTTAAAGCACCAAATCTAGGTAAAAAATCACTCACTGAAATTAAAGATATATTGGCTTCAAAAGGTATGTCTTTAGGTATTCGTCTTGAACACTGGCCACCTTCTAGTTTAATTACTAGTGATAAGGTTGCTGTTTCAAATTAATTTAAGGATTTAACTATGCGTCACCGGAAATCAGGCAGGCAGCTTAATCGTAATAGTAGCCACCGTAAAGCGATGTTTAAAAACATGGCAAACTCATTAATTGAACACGAAGTCATTCGTACAACTGTACCTAAAGCTAAAGAACTTCGCCGCTTTATTGAACCAATTATCACTGCGTCTAAGGAAGACTCAGTTGCTAAAAGGCGTTTAATTTTCTCTCGGCTTAGAGACCGTGATAGCGTGACTAAATTATTTAATAATCTTGCTGATCGTTACAAAGAGCGTCCTGGTGGTTATCTGAGGATACTTAAATGTGGATTTAGAACGGGTGATGCTGCACCAATGGCTTATGTTGAACTGGTTGATCGGATCGTCGATACCCAGGTCGAACAGGAAGTAGTCGAAGCATAAAAAAAGCCGGGTTTACCCGGCTTTTTTTTGAACGTTTAAATGTTAACGCTTTAAATAGAATTAGATTACTTTTCTAATAATTCTAATTTATCTTTTATATTTACCCAATCATCGGCGTCTGCAGGCGCGTCTTTAACATCGGTAATAACGGGCCAGTTTAACGTTAACTCTGCATTGAGCTTTATAAAAGCTTCTTGCCCTTCTGGTAGTTCATCTTCAGAATATATAGCCTCTACAGGGCACTCTGGTTCGCACAAGGTGCAATCAATACACTCATCTGGATCGATAACTAGAAAGTTAGGTCCTTCATGAAAACAATCTACTGGGCAGACATCAACGCAGTCAGTGTATTTGCACTTAATGCATGCTTCGGTTACTACAAAAGTCATTTCGAATCCTTTTTAATTAATTCAGTTGGTTTATTATAAACATTTCAGCTTTATTCCGAGTTATTAATAAATTGCTGGTGCGTTTTTATTACATTATTATATATAATTAAATTTGCATTTTATTATAAAGTTAATTCAAAAAAAGAATAAGCAAGTATTGTAAGCATTTATCCTTTCAAGGTTATTTCAATCCGACAGTATCCATATCATTGGGTCAATTGTGGTTGAGTTTAATAAGTCGCGATACAACCAGCTAGAGATAAAGATTATGTGATGATATTGGGCTTTTTAAGCGTTCTTTCTCCAGGAATTACTGTTTCCACAGATATTATCTGCAGCTACTAACTGTAAATTTTAAGAATTAATTGTTTCTCTAACAGTACATTAAAAACATGATCATTCACTTACTGATCTGCGTGACTGAACTTACAGGTGATGCAAATCATTGTTAATCCGTTTTAAATCGCAAACTTAATACCGATGAACAATAAAATACTGGCGAGCATATATTTCAACAGTTTCTCTGGTAGTTTTTCACCGACCATTGTGCCTATATAAATAGCGGGCAATGAACCAATGATTAGGCTGAATAAAAGATTGAAATCTATGTGTCCTAATTGCAAATGGCCTAAGCCAGCCATGGCAGTCAATGGGACCGCATGTGCGATATCGGTGCCTATAATTCGTCGAGTGCTTAAACGAGGGTAGAGGAGTAAAAGTATGGCGCCGCCTATAGCGCCAGCACCTACCGATGAAATCGTTACTAACAGGCCTAACACAGCCCCAAGGGTGACGATTAACGTGGTGCTGGGCGTGTAGTGTTGTTTTCTCTTTAAGCGCTTGCTTAGCGCCTCTTTGAACAAAATTGCGGCAGACGTCAGTATCAGCATAAAACCAAGGGTGATAGAGATTAACTCTTCGAATGTCTCTTCGGCAATGCCAACGTATTGAATAACAATAATGCAGCCGATCGAGCCTGGTATGCTGCCCAGGCTTAATTTTTTTACGATAGACCAATCTACATTCTTCAGCTTATGATGAGTCCAGACGCCGCCCGATTTTGTAATGGCAGCGTAAAGCAGGTCAGTACCCACTGCAATAGCTGGTTGAACGTTGAAGCCTAAAACCAGTAAGGGCGTCATTAAGGAGCCACCACCGACACCGGTCAAGCCTATAATAAACCCTACGGCCGCGCCTGATAGAATATAAGTAAAATCCAAAATCACGACCAAATATAAAAGGGCTTGAAATATAATATAAAATCCATATAATGAAAAGGAATATATATTTCTATATTTATAACTTTATAAGATAAAAGATTATGAAACTACAGCAATTACGCTATATCTGGGAAGTGTCTAAAAATAATTTGAACGTGTCAGCTACTGCTGAGCATATTTATACTTCTCAGCCAGGCATAAGTAAACAGATTCGTATTTTAGAAGATGAACTTGGTATCCCCGTTTTTATTCGCAACGGCAAACATTTAACGGATATGACCCCAGCGGGGAAGAAAATAATAGCCATTGCTGGCGAAATATTGATGCAAACCGAAAATATAAAAAATATCGCCAGGGAGTTCCGTGATGAGACTAAAGGCACGTTATCGATAGCCACGACCCACACACAGGCGCGTTACGCCTTACCAGCAGTGATTAAATCATTCATGCAGGATATGCCGGATGTCAGTCTGGATATTCAGCAAGGAACGCCGATTCAAATATCTGAAATGGTGTCACAAGGCAAGGTAGATTTGGCTATAGCCACGGAAGCCATAGAGCTATTTGATAACCTTGTTATGCTGCCTTGTTACTCATGGGACAGATGTATCTTGGTACCGAAAGGCCATGATTTAACAAAACTAAAACACATTACTCTCAGTGATGTGGCGGCGCGACCGCTTATTACCTATGTGTTTGGCTTTACAGGGCGATCTAAGCTTGACGATGCTTTTAATGCCGAAAACCTTACCCCTAATGTCGCCCTCACCGCGGTCGATGCAGATGTTATTAAAACCTACGTCCGTCTGGGCTTAGGAGTGGGTATTGTCGCGCGCATGGCGTATGACGAAAAAGCTGATCAAGACCTGATTGCGCTTGATGCGAGCCATTTGTTTGGTCAAAGCGTTACCAAAATTGGTATTCGCAAAGATACTTTCTTGCGTGGCTATATGTATGAATTCATTCGTTTGTTTGCACCGCATTTAACGAAAGAACTTATTGATACGGCGATGGAGTTAAAAGAGCAGACGGCCATTAATCAGTTATTTGAAAATATTGAAATACCGCATTACTAAAGGCTAAATCGCTCCAGCTACAGGAAGTGTTTTATGTTGGCGCCGATAGTGACGAATGTAAACCACATTCCTTATGGTCGGCTCCCTCCCACCACCAGCGACCTTCTCTCGGGTTTTGGTGTGGCAGGGTAGGTCGAGTACAAGGTTCACAACCGATACTGATGAAACCACGACTATGCAGGGGGTTAAACGGAACGTCAAGCGCCCTGATGTAAGACCAAACCTGTTCAGAACTCCAGTGACACAGTGGGTTGAATTTCATTAATTCTACATCTTTACCGCCGAAAGAAGCGTCTAGTTCAGCAACGGCTAGAGTGCTCCGCGTGGTCTCGCTTTGATCTCGTCGCTGGCCGGTAATCCAGCCAGATAAGGTGGATAAATGTTGTTTCAGCGGCGCTACTTTTCTAATACTGCAGCACTCCTTGTGTCCGTCAACATAAAAACTAAATAAACCCTTTTCATAGGTTAGTTCCTGAACAGCCTCTGCTGCGGGCGTTAATATATTAACCTTAATGGCGTAATGATCCATTACTGTTTGAATAAATTGATATGTTTCAGGATGTAAGCGTCCGGTATCCAGGGTAAAGACGGCGGGCTTTAAACCCAGTTTGCAAGCCATATCAATCAGTATTACATCTTCAGCTCCACTAAATGAAATAGCCAGATTGTTGAAGGACGAATAAATTGACTTTAGAATCTCACGGGGTTGTTTATTATCGAGTTCTTTATTGAGTGCTTGTATATTCATGGGTTTAGTTCAATTTAAATTTAATCGAGTTTAGCAAATATATAGCCGCTGAATAATTCTATATTGTGATATGAATAGAAGTAATGGTTCGCGGTAGCAGTTTAAGAAGGCTTTACCGGGTTTTCTTTCATATCCCATTGTATTTTTCTGCGATCAAAGTGAGTAAATAGGGCCGGCTTGATAATATTAAAAAAAGGTGAAATGTCGAAGTCTCTTGGAACGAATAAAGAGTGATGCCTGAGTTGGAACAGCAATTTTTTGTAATCACCACGTTGCTTTACTACAGGCAAAATAGGGTATTGAATGGATTGGTAGGCCTGTGCAATCAAGGTAGAACATATGGCTCTTGTAGGGTCGCCGCTGCCCAACCTTAATAGCTCTCTTCGGTAATTACTTGGAATCGGAGGCGTTGGCAATAGATAGCGAATCAGGTCAACAATATTTCTTTGGTCGTAAGTTTTGCCCAGGCTTTTAAGCATGTAGTCAACGACGGTACGCTGATCGCTCTCGTTTAGTCCTATCGGTCGACAAATGCGGGTATTAACGTCGCAATATTTATCAACCGATACCGCTACTACACCATCAACGAGGTCGGCTTCTATGAGTTGGTGATGTAGTGTAATGCCGGTTTTAGAATCCTTAATATCGCCAATATATATCGCGGCGTGGGACCAGGTCGATTGTGTTAAGTACTTAATGGCTGTACTAATACGCTGCCTACCTTCAACCAGCAAAATATCACCGGGCAGCAGGTGGCTCTTTAAGCTGTCGGTATTTTCAAGACTAAAGTGAGTGTATTGGCTGACTGGTTGACTTAGATAATTTGCTATAGACAGCCCGATTCTCTTAAGAACGCGGTCGAAAATACCATCCTGTTTATCCATTATTTCACGCCGGGGAAAAGTTCATTAGCCCAGTGTAATAGATAATTAACCTTGTGAAAAATACTGTTGCAGAAAATGATCAAACGTTACGCTGTCGCTCTGCTCTAGTTGTTGTTGTTCTTCAATCGATTTTTTGCTCGCCTTGTCAAAACATTGCTGCTGAACGGCGCTAAGGGTTTTACTTTTAAAATATTGTTGATGCTGAGAGGATTGCTTCATCGCATACTTAAAGAAGGGTAGGCCCTGTTGTTTCATCGACTGTAAAATGATGGCGGAGGGCGTAAGCGACGCATCATTTAATTTTTCAATTTGTTGCTCGAGAGCGGAAGCGTATTTTTTGTCTGCATCATCGGCGTCTAATATATCGCATAACTGGCTCATCTCCTGGCAGATTTCCAGGCCCCATTTTTTTAAATCAACAGAGTCGCCGTTACGGCGTAACAATAAGTCGGGTTTGCGTCCTTCGGAAGCGACGCGGGTCAAGTTTTTATCAACGCAGGCTTTATCTTCCGCCGTCATTAGTGGACTGTCTTGCAATAAACAAAAAATCATAAAGGCTTCAAGGAAATACAGTTGCTGTTCGCTAACGCCGGTGGGCTCGAATGGGCTCAAATCAACGGAGCGCAACTCAACGTAACGTACACCTCGTTTTTTGAGTGCTTCGCTAGGGCGTTCACCAGATTTTGTTACTTGTTTAGGACGAACATTGCTGTAGTACTCATTCTCAATCTGTAAAATATTGGCGTTGAGTTGTTGGTAATGTCCGTCATCGTCCTTTATGCCAATGTTCTGGTACTCAGAAACTGGGGTTTGTGTAGCCGTTAACAGTCGAGAGACGTAATCATTGAGGTTATTGTACGAAATGTTAATGTCAGATTGACTATCATTTTTATAGCCGATATCACTCATTCTTAGTGATGTGCTATAGGGTTTATATAGCGTGTTAGCATCAAATTCATCAAACGAATGTTGTTGCCCCTTTAAGAACGATTTACATATCGCGGGAGATGCACCAAATAAATATAAAATTAACCAACCATAGCGGTGTATATTTCGTGTCATATCCATATAACACTGAGAAATAAAATCTTGTTTGCTTTGAGTGTTTTCTTCAAGCTGTTGGTAAATGGGCCAAAAACTTTCAGGTAATGAATAGTTGAAATGTATGCCAGCGATGGCCTGCATGCTTCTGCCGTATCGGTGCCATAAGCCTATGCGGTATATGTGCTTCATCTTGCCAATATTAGACTGGCCGTATTCAGCGATAGGAATGCTCATTTCACCATCGACTATACAGGGCATACTTGTGCCCCACAGCATCTCATCTTCCATGTGCTGGTAGGTATAAGTGTGCAAGGCGTCCATAAACTCAAGTGTATCGTTTGCCTGGCTAAAAGGCGGAGTAATAAACTCCAGCAAGGCCTCAGAGTAGTCGGTAGTGATATAGGGATTAGTTAGCGCCGAACCGAGCCCTTCTGGATGGCTAGTTTGAGCAATTCTCCCGTCTTTGTTGACGCGCAAACTTTCTTTTTCAAGCCCCTTAAGGCCGCCATACAGCGCATTACCCTGCTGATGCTGAATTAATTTTTTTAGCCTGTTTTGTATGCGTGAGTACAAAGTGAACCTACCTGTTAAGATGAAATATAAAAAATAATGTCGTAGAGAAATTTGTTACCTTGTTAATTATATGCCAGTGCGTCGCAAATGATGTTAATTGATCTCATTAAAAAGAAGGTAAAACTAAGCATCGCTCGTGTCGATAGCAGCAAGAATTTATTGTTCTGGCTATTTTTGACTATGGCTTTAGCCAGTAGTTCTAGCGTTATTGCCCGAGAGACTGGGATAGTAGCTAAGGTTGTCGATGGTGACACCGTGGTATTAGCTAGTGGTGAAAAAGTTCGCTTATTGAGCATTAATGCACCAGAGATAGGCTACCGGGGCGAAATAGGCGAGCCAGGAGGCTATCTTGCGAAAAAACAGCTGCAGGAGCTGGTGTTAGATCAGCTCGTTTATTTAGAGCACGATGTTGAGTTAGCCGATCATTACGGCCGAACATTAGCGCATTTATTTTTAAAAAATGGACGACACATTAATCGAGAAATGATTCGTGCTGGACTGGCAATATTAAGCCTTCATCCGCCTAATTTAAAATATATAGAAGACCTGCAAGCCGCTCAACGCTATGCTGAAAAAAAACGCTCAGGTATGTGGCAGCTTAAGGCGTATCAAGTCAAATCAGTTACTGCAATAGCAACACCGGTTGCTAAAAAATGGGGCCGCTTTGAGGGACAAATAAAAGCAATACAGCGCTCCAGAAAAGGAACAAAATTATACTTTGATAATGGGGTTTATATTTGGATAGCGAGAAAGGACTTAAAGTACTTCAAACATTTAAACCGGTATAACCGGCGCGTGATAGAGGTGCGAGGATGGCCTGAAGAAAGGGGCGGGCAATGGTCAGTTAAAGCAAGACACCCAAGTCAAATAATACTCAAACCTTAAGTATGAAGGCTGCGGTTTTTTAACATATCGGTTAGCGGCAATGGCTTACTGAAGTGGTAGCCCTGGGCATAATTCACACCTATTTCAGCTAGAACATCGGCGATAGCCTGGTTTTCAACCCACTCAGCCACCGTTTTCTTGCCCATAATATGCCCAATTTCATTAATGGATTTCACCATCGCGGCATCAATAGGGTCGTCTAAGATGTCTTTCACGAAGGAGCCATCAATTTTCAGGTAGTCTACTGGGAAGTTCTTTAAATAACCGAAAGATGATAACCCGCTGCCAAAGTCATCGAGGGCAAATTGACAGCCCATATCTTTAAGCTCTTTGATGAACGTGTTCGCGGCCGTTAAATTAGTGACGGCGGCTGTTTCGGTAATTTCAAAACAAATGGCAGTTGGATCAACATCTACCGCAAGAAAACTGTTTTTTATGAATTTTAGAAAGCCCTGTTCGGTGAGGCTTGAAGCCGATAAGTTGATATTAAAAACGTCGTCAGGTTTTAATTTTTCTTTATTTAAGTTGAGTAGTAACAGTGTGTTTTCGATGACCCATCTGTCGATCTGGCTGGACAAATTATAGCGTTCTGCAGCGGGTAAAAAAGCGCCAGGGGGAATGATGTCATCTTTCTCTTTGAGGCGAATAAGGACTTCAAAGTGAGAGGGTTCTTCAGCAGGCCGTTGTAAGTCAACGATGGACTGAATATATAACTCAAAATGATCCTCACTGAGTGCTTTGTGCAATCGTGGCACCCAGCCCATTTGCCCATGTGCCAAAGCGTTTTTATCGTCACTAGAGCGATAGACCTGGATTCTATTACGGCCTTGTTCCTTAGCCGAAAAACAAGCGGTGTCGGCGTGTTGCATAGCCAGAGTAGGTGAGGTGGTCGGGCTTATCGTTGATAAGCCAATGGATGCTCCCAACTTGAATGTTTTGTCCTCCCAATGAAAGATATATTCTGAGACGATTTTTTTTAATTGTTTAGCAATCTTAATGGCGTGAGGAATATCACAATGTTGCATTAACACGCCAAATTCATCACCGCCTAATCTGGCGAATACATCCGTCTTGCGAATGCTCACGGATAGTTCCGATGATAATTGTCTCAGTAATTCATCGCCTGCAACGTGGCCGCAGGTATCGTTTACAATTTTGAATTGATCCAAATCTATATAGCAGAGGATGTGCTCAAAATCATTCGCTTGAACGCTGCTTGCTAGCGCCGACTCAAAAGCATGACGATTATAAATGCCAGTTAGTGAATCGTGCTGAGCACGGTGTTCTATTTCTAACGATAGCTCACGAGCAATAGTCACGTCACGGATGACCGTCACGGTACCGATGGGACTATTTTTCATGTCGTGAATGGGCGAAACCGAGCATTCGACATTAAATTTTGTACCTGATTTATTCGTTAAAATTAATTTTGTAAAATTAAACGCCGAATCAGATTGCAAGCTCAGCTCGCTCAGGTTGATTGCTACCTCATCACTACCTTCTTCATTTATCGTGCAGACCTGATCAAAACGCTTTCCAACCACCTGGGTTGAGTTGAGCCCTAGCAAGAGACTTGTCTTGAAATTGATAGATATAATATTAGAATAACCATCCGTAGTAATAACCGAATCGTTGATTGATTCTAGTGTTGTTTCAGCGCGTTCTTTTTCTTGCGCGAGCTCTAGTTCAGCATTTTTAAGCCCAGTAATTTCGATCAGGGTTCCGATTACTTTCGTGGTTTTTTTTGTTTTATTTCGCTCAACCACCTTTCCTTCGGCTTTTACCCAAATCCAATCGTTATTTATAGTGTGTATACGGTAAGTGACGCTAATTTTTTCAGCGCTTTGGTCAATCTGAGATTCAAGCTGCTCTGAAAATCCAGCACGGTCATCGGGGTGAATAATAGTAGCCCAACTGTCTATCGTTTGTTTCCATAAACGCCCCGCGGATTCGAATGCTAATTTTTCAATCAAGCGTTCGCTAATAAACAGATAGCCGGTGAGCGGGTGCCATTCCCAAATGGCGTGCATGGAGTCTTCATAAGCAATAGCTTCTCTTTCTCTTACCTGCTCTCTAAATAACTCAGATGAGTAAACATCGTGTATATCTTGTCTTATGCCGACGATTTTTAACGCGCGGCCAGCGGTGTCTTTTTCGACAACGTGAGCCTTAGTGTGATACCAACGGTATTTCCCACCGAAGATTTTTGATCGCCACCTGGCTTCCTTTATGGTTGGCTCGGCCTGATCAAAACTTTTGATAAATGCCTGGTATTTACTAATGTCATTCGTGTGAACCGTAATAGGTCGGTTCAACATTTTAATGGACGATTGTTCGGCGGTAACGGCACTGTTTACTAGAGAGTACGAACGGTGAATAACCCTATTTTCGGCTAAATTATATTCCACCAGGCTGCTGCCCGTGCTCAGCATAGCGAGACCGATTTGTTCATCCTGCTGCTTCAGTTCCTCCTCTTTCTTTTTCAGCCGATCAATGTTGGTCAAAACGCCGATGATGCGTTTGATTTTTCCCGAAGCGGTTTGTTCAGACACGTGCCCGCGCACCAAAATCCAGTAATAGTCGTTAGTGGCGACACGAATGCGATACTCAAAATTTAAGTATTTTATTTCACCTTTTAGTAGCGCGACGACACTGTTTCTTGCGTGTAGTTGATCGTCTGGATGGATCAGGGGGTTCCATGTTTTTCTTAATAGAATACTTTTTTTGAGATCAAGACCTAAGGCTTCTTTCCAGTTATCAGATACTTCTATGATATCGGTGTCTAAATTCCAGTCCCAAACGGTATCAAAGGTTCCGCTGAACGCTTGATTAAGACACTGTGTAGATAGGTTAAGTTGTTTCTCTAGTTGTTTTTGCTCGGTAATAAAGGAACTAAAGAAGACAATTGAAAGGGCTTTTCCGCATTTATCGTACGAATAAACGCGACCCTGAGATCGATGCCACGCCCACTTGCCATTTTTGGTTTTAATGCGATAGATATGCTCAACAGAATCAATCTCACCCTTGATGAGGGCCTGGTTGTTTTGAGTAACCAAAGCAATGTCATCAGGGTGCGTGCGTGATGCCGAAAAGTCTATGGTGTTACGTTTGCTTTCCTCTATAGCACCGAATACTTGGGGAATGTTACCGATCATAGCGATTTGGCCGGAAGCAATGTCCCAAAGCCAGATCAAATTGTCCGTGCAACTCAAAGAAAACCGATAAATATTCAGTTCGTCATGGCTATCCGTTAGCGTATTAGTTATATTTGATGTTTCCATTGATCAATAACTATAGTCAATAAGTTTAAAAATACAATGATAGGCGCTAGAATTAAAAAAGGCCTGCGAATGGTTGTACATTGACCCATTCTCCTTGCTGGACAGATTCGCGTGGGTGTTCAAGAATAATGAAGGCATTAGCTTCACTCATAGAGCGTAGGATGCCAGAGCCTTGCTGCCCCGTTGTTCGTACCTCCCACTCTCCATCACTTGCTTGCGATAAAATACCCCGTTGAAACTCCGTTCTGCCGGCTAGTTTGCGAATAGGGCTGTTACAACGTGCTGTTATAGAGGGGCTAATTAAGGGACTACAGATCCCCATCATTTTTTGTAAGCAAGGCAAGGCGAATTGATAAAACGTAACCATCACCGCGACGGGATTACCCGGCAAGCCAAAGAATGTTGTGTTACTGATTTTGCCAAAAGCAAGTGGTCTACCGGGTTTCATGGCGACTTTCCAGAAGTTAATAGCCCCTGCTTCTGAAAGCACCTGTTTGGTGTAATCGGCTTCGCCCACCGACACGCCGCCAGAAGTAAAAATTACGTCGGCGCTGTGGCTGGCGAGTTCAAAGGCCTCGCGCAGCTTCTCAGGGTCATCGGCGATAATACCCATGTCTAATACCCGGCAGCCTATTTTCTTTAATGCGGCGAGTAAGCTATAGCGGTTGCTATCATAAATGCAGCCTTCGCGAGGCGCGTCGCCAATACTGAGCACCTCGTCTCCAGTTGAGAAAACGGCGACGTTTAACGGCGTTTTCACGCAGACTTCAGCTATACCGAGTGATGCG
>JASJGO010000087.1:0-18842 GCA_033791505.1 Cycloclasticus sp. | reverse complement strand
ATTGGCCTGGCGGCATCGTCTGCGGCGGCTATCAATCATTTTCTAGATCAGAAATATGATGCAAAAATGGCGCGCACAAAAGGTAGGCCGCTACCGCATGGTGATTTAAATAGTACCCAGGTGCTAGGTTTCGCCTTTAGTTTGGGAATTATCGCGATGCTGATCCTGATCTTTCTGGTTAATGAGCTGACGGCCTTCTTAACGTTCCTTTCTTTAATAGGCTACGCGGTGGTGTATACGGTCTATTTAAAGCACGCTACGCCGCAAAATATAGTCATTGGTGGTGCTGCGGGTGCGGCTCCACCCGTATTGGGCTGGTGCGCGGTGACAGGCACGATTGACCCGCACGCCTTATTACTGTTTTTAATTATTTTTATCTGGACGCCACCGCATTTTTGGGCGCTCGCGGTTGCTCGTCGTGATGAATACGCGAAGGCAGATATCCCGATGTTACCCGTTACGCATGGAGCAGATTTTACCCGATTGCATATCGTGTTTTATACGGTGCTATTATTATTGGTTACTTTGTTGCCGTATCTAACGGGTATGAGCGGCTTGCTCTATTTAGTCACCGCCGTGGGCCTGGGTTTTGGTTTTCTTTATTACGCGATTTTGCTTAAGAAAACCGCGGATGACGTTATAGCCATGAAAGTATTTAGGTACTCTATTGTTTATTTGATGGTGTTATTTGCCGTTTTATTAATCGATCACTACATTAAGATTTGAATAGACTGATTTTTGTTCCCTCGGTTTAATTGTATAGTTTGTTAATAGTGTACATTCGAAGGGGTTTTCAAAAGATCGTAGGTGAAAAGTATAGAGCCGAATAATAAAATTTCTCAAATGATGGTGACATTAGCGTGGGTTGGTTTTCTTGCGATGCTCGTTATCGGCTTTAATCGTTATCTTGAGAAACAATCTAACCCCAACGAACGCCCTGACATTCTATACGCCGCAGATGGCTCAGCAGAGGTGACCCTGGTTCAAAACCGTCAGGGCCATTACATTGCTGATGGTAAGATTAATGGCCATTGGGCGACCTTTATATTGGATACCGGCGCTACTAACCTGAGTATTCCAGCTGACCTGGCGAAGGAACTAATGCTAAAAGAAGGTTTTCCACAAAGAACTCGAACGGCAAATGGTGATATCACCGTTTATCGCGTCATCCTTGATTCTGTAAAGCTGGGTTCAATTCAATTAAAAAACATTCCCGCACACGTCAACCCGCATATGGCGGGTAAAGAAGTGTTATTGGGAATGAGTTTTTTAAAACACGTCGAGATGTTACAAAAAGATCAGCAATTAACTTTGCGTCTTAAGGCAAACCTTTAAATTAACGGTATTGACCTTAAGCCGGCTTATATTCCAGTAATTCCTGTTTTACTTTATTCATCGCGTTTTTTTCTAGCTGGCGAATGCGTTCAGCTGACACTTGATATTTTGCGGCGAGCTCATGCAAAGTCGATTTTTTCTCACTAAGCCAGCGCTCGGCTAAAATAGAGCGGCTGCGTTCATCAAGGTTAGCCAGGGCTGTCTGCAGCTGAAGTGAGTTGCGCGATTCTTCATTGTGAGTTTCGACAATTCCTGCGGGATCCTGATCTTCTTTTGTTACGAATGTTGCAGGCGTGTAGTTCAATTCATCAGAATCTGTAGAGTCATCCTGGTGGCCATCAAACGCCATATCATGATTGCTTAAACGTTTTTCCATTTCATAAACGGCCGATTTATCAACGCCGAGGTCATTCGCAATAGCGTCAGCTTCAGATTCGTTCAGCCAGGTTAGGCCTTTCTTATGTTTTCTGAGGTTAAAGAAAAGCTTACGCTGACTTTTAGTGGTGGCAATTTTTACAATGCGCCAGTTTTTAATCACGAATTCGTGAATTTCAGACTTGATCCAGTGCACAGCATACGACACCAGGCGAACGCCCATTTCAGGGTCGAAGCGTTTTACAGCCTTCATTAAACCAATACTGCCTTCCTGAATAAGATCGGGTAAAGCTAAACCATAACCGCTGTAGCTTCTAGCAATATGTATCACATAACGCATATGAGATAGGACAAGTGTGCGAGCGGCCTCCAAATCATTTTCATTTTGTAAACGAAACGCCAGCTCTCTTTCCTGTTCCGCAGTTAAGGCAGGCGCAGAAGAAACAGACGCGATGTAAGCGTCTAAAGATCCAGCTGATAAGCTTGTAGGTACTGCTAATGCATGTGTCATAGTGTCCCTCCCTAAAGTAGTACATTCTCGTTTAAGTTTAGCACTCGCGGCTTAAGAGTGCTAATTATAGCAAAAGTTCAGAATTAAAGACAATAATCCAGTAGTTGCGCGCTTCAAGTCTAGCTTTCAAGCTCGGATAAATAACGACTAACGACTATCCATGAGCCAACGATGCCCAATAAAATGGAGAGCAAGACCCATAAAACAGCGTGGTAGAAGGGCATAAATTCAAGGCTAAACGAGCTATTATATAATGCGGCCAATGAGCTTGATGGGCCATCAATAAGCCAGACGGACAAGTTAACCAGCATGCAGGCGAATACGCCGCCTAAAAAGCCATACCAGAAACCACTATAAATAAAGGGCCGCATGATAAACGAACGAGTGGCGCCAACTAGACGGGTAATATCGATCTCATCGCGCCGATTTTGCAGTTCTAAGCGAATGGTATTGCTCACAATTAACAGCACGGCAAAACCTAATAAAATGGTAATTAAAATAACACCGCGTTGAGCTATTTTAAGAATACCGTGTAATCGTTCTAGCCAGCCCATATCCATTTGGACGAAATCAATATTAGGTTGTTGCTGGAGTTTGTTTACTAGTAATTGAAGCGCGGCCTGGTTCTCTACGCCGTCGATAGGCGTTATTTGAATAACGTGGGGTAAGGGGTTATCGGTTAACGCGTTCATAACGGATCCAAAGCCGCTGTATTGGCGGAACTCTTCTAAGGCGGCTTGTTTGGAAATGAGTATGGCCTCGCCGACCTTTTCGTCCAGTTCTAACGAGGCCGTTAATTCGTTCGCCTGCTGTAAGCTGACCGTTTGATTTAAAAACAATGAAATATTATTGTTCAAATCAATTTGGCCGCTCAATGACTTCAAGTTATTAACGGAGACCAGTAAGCCAGAAGGAAGTGACAGCGTGATAGCAATAACGCTAACGGTCATCAGGAAATTAAATGGTGCCCTTGAAAAACGTCCGAGGCTAGCGAAAAACGTGTGCAAATGGATGCGTAAGTAAGCTGGCAAGTTGAACCTTTGCAAGGGGCGTTGAATGTTACTACGACGACTAGCCATGATTTGTCACCAGCTCACCCTGTGAGAGTTGTAGAGTTCGGTAGCCCATTCTTTGAATCAACGCGAGATCATGGCTGGCAATAAGAACGGTGACGCCCACCTGATTAAACTGCTCAAATAATTGCATGATTTCTTGCGATAACGCTGGGTCAAGGTTACCGGTCGGTTCATCCGCTAAAATCATCGGTGGTTTGCTAACCACCGCTCGGGCAATTCCTATCCGTTGTTGTTCACCGCCGGATAAGGTGATCGGGTAGCGTTGTTCTTTTCCCAACAGGCCGACTTTATCTAACGCAGCGCGAACGCGTCGTTTAATTTCATGGTGCTGAAACCCCGCGATAATGAGGGGCAGGGCGACGTTATCAAAAACGGTGTGATTGTGTAGCAGGCGGTGGTCCTGGAAAATCATGCCGATTTTACGCCGCGCATAAGGAACGTTGCGCTTAGCAAGCCGGCCAATGTTTTGATTATCGAACATCACCTGCCCCTGGGTGCTTCGCTCAAGAATCGCAATTAGTTTTAACAGCGTGCTTTTGCCGGCACCTGAGTGGCCGGTTAAAAAGGCCATTTCCCCCTGTTTTATTTCAAAACTGACGTTTTTAAGCGCGTCTACGCCGCCGGGGTATCGCTTGCTAACGTTAATGAATTGCAGCATAAACCTTATGCAGCCTCGTCGGGCGCATCAAATAAGGCACGGGTGAACGCCCGCGCATCAAATTCGCGTAAGTCATCGATGCCTTCACCAATACCGATAAAACGGATCGGCAAATTGAATTGATTGGCGATAGCGAAAATAATGCCGCCTTTGGCGGTGCCGTCTAATTTTGTCAGTGTGATGCCAGTTAGCGGCGTCGCTTCGTTAAAGTGCTTTGCTTGGGCTAGCGCGTTTTGTCCAGTGCCGGCATCGACCACTAGCATGACTTCGTGCGGTGCGGTGTCATCGAGTTTTTTGATAACTCGGTTTATCTTACTCAATTCGTTCATTAAATTGACCTGCGTATGTAAACGGCCAGCGGTATCGGCTATCAGCACATCAACTTTACGCGCGCGGGCTTTTTCAAAGGCGTCGTAGATTACCGATGCCGAGTCTGCACCAGTGTGCTGGGCCACCACCTCGATATCATTGCGCGTGCCCCATTCCTGTAATTGTTCAATCGCCGCCGCCCTGAAGGTATCGCCTGCTGCCAGCATCACGCTTTTGCCGTCGGCTTTTAGCCGTTTTGCCAATTTACCAATGGTGGTTGTTTTACCCATACCGTTGACGCCGACGACCAAAATAACAAAGGGAGCATCGTTATCGGGAATGGTGAGTGGTTGTTGATTGGGCTCTAAAATCAATAACATTTCTTCTTGCAGTGCTGCGGTCATAGCTTGCGGATCTGACAGATTTTTTCTAGCTACGCGCTGGGTTAATTTATCGATAATGTGTTGCGTGGCATCAATGCCAACATCAGCAGTAAGAAGAATCGTTTCTAGTTCTTCGAATAGTTCATCATCGATTTGTTTTTTGCCAAGGAATAAATTCCCTAAGCCGCCGGTTAAACCTGATCGCGTTTTAGAGAGTTGATTTTTTAGCCGACCAAAAAAGCCTTCTTGCGACTCTTCAATAGGTGCTTGTTCAGCATTTAAGGCGTTTTTTTTCTTACCAAATCCAAACATGATATCGTGTCTTTCCGAGGGCACTATCGTAAAATGCCCGTTTCAATACAGTTATTGTTAAGTGAGAGCAAAATGAAAAAGTTACCCCTAACGGTTTTTGCACTGAATATTTTATATTCATTAACCGCTTTTGCCTCGCCAGAATTGTCGCCTAATATAGTACATGAAAAAGTACTTAAAAATGGCTTAAAAATTCTGGTAAAAGAAGATCATCGTGCGCCTGTTATGGTGTCACAAGTTTGGTATAAGGTGGGCGCTAGCTACGAATACGATGGCATTACGGGTTTGTCGCACGTGTTAGAACACATGATGTTCCAGGGCACAAAAAACCTTGAGCCAGGCGAGTTTTCCAAAATTATCGCCGCCAATGGCGGTAGCGAAAATGCCTTTACCGGCGCTGATTACACGGCTTATTTTCAGACCATGGAGGCTTCTCGCCTTGAGGTGAGTATGCGTCTTGAAGCGGAACGGATGCAGCATTTAAATCTGCAAGAAAAAGAGTTCGTCAAAGAACTACAAGTGGTGATGGAAGAGCGGCGAATGCGAACCGAAGACAAGCCGCAGGGCCAAACGTATGAATACTTTAAGGCGATGGCTTATACCAGTAGCCCTTACCGCAACCCTATTATTGGCTGGATGCAGGATTTAGAAGATATGAAACTGGCTGATTTGGCCGGCTGGTATAAACAATGGTACGCGCCGAATAACGCGACCCTCGTGGTGGTGGGTGATATTAAATCTGCCGACGTATTTAAATTAGCCGAACAGTATTTTGGCAGCATCCCGCCGGTGTCTTTTAAGCCCGTAAAGCAACGTACAGAAGTTTTACAGTTGGGTGTGCGGCGCGGTATCGTCAAACAACCGGCGAAGCTGCCTTATTTGCTGATGGGATATAAAGCGCCCGTTTTAAACTCTGCAGATAATGAAACAGACGTATACGCGCTGGAGGTGCTGTCGGGTATTTTAAGTGGCGGTAGCAGTGCGCGTTTAGCGTCTAATTTAGTTCGAGGCCAGCAGCTTGCGTCCAATGTCAGCGCAGGTTATGACATGAATGCAAGGCTCGACACTTTATTTTTATTCGATGGCGTACCAACAGAAGGTCATAGCGTGCAGGCGCTGGAAGCAGCAATAGTTGAAGAAATAAACGCGTTAAAGCACACCCCTGTTCAACAGCACGAGTTAGACAGGATTAAGGCGCAGGTTATCGCATCATCGGTGTATGAAAAAGACTCAAATTTCTACCAGGCGATGCAGTTGGGCATGCTTGAAACGGTGGGGGTTGGCTGGCAAAAAGAGGCCGAATACGTGGATAAGGTGAAAGCCGTTACCGCGGCGCAAATTCAAGCGGCGGCAAACAAGTACTTAATTGAAGATCATTTAACGGTGGTATATATGGAACCACAGGAAATAGATAGTAAAGTGGAGAAGCGTCATGCGCAGTAAATTAACGGCGTTGATGGGATTATGGCTGATGTTTATTAGTTTAGTTTGCCTGGCCGTGCCGACCATTCAGCACTGGCAGCTAGCTAACGGCGCGCAGGTGTACTTTGTACCGACCGACGGCTTGCCTATTTTAGACGCTCAATTAGTGTTTGATGCAGGTAGCGCGCGCGATGGAGAAAAATTGGGTCTGGCCTCGTTGACTAGTGGATTGCTCGAGCAAGGCGCTGGCGATTTAAATGCACAGCAAATTGCCGAACAATTAGAAAGCGTAGGCGCCCAATTAGGCACCTCTACGTCACGAGACTTTACTTCCATTTCATTTCGAAGTTTAACGGATGATCAGGTACTGACTACCGCCTGGTCGGTACTCAAAAAAGTAGTCACCTCACCGACTTTTCCAGCGATAGATTTTCAGCGTGAAAAAGATCGTACCTTATTGGGCATTAAGCAACGGCAAGAGTCTCCCGGCACATTGGCTCAGTTAGCGCTTTATGAGCGAATTTTTCAGGGGCACCCTTACGCAAAGCCTATACAGGGCGAAGAAAGCTCGGTTTCTAAGTTTGCGATAGAGGATTTAAAAGACTTTTATAGCCAATATTATGTGGCGAATAAACTGGCAGTGGTATTGGTGGGTGGTATTTCTCGTCAACGGGCAGAAGAGCTGGTTGAACAGTTAGTGGGCGAATTAAAAACAGGTAAAAAAGCGCCCGCGATAGCCGCAGTGAAGGTATCAACTAACGGTGGACTCATTCATCAGGACTATCCTTCACAACAAACGCACTTGCTGTATGGCATGCCGGTTTTAGCGCATAATGATCCCGACTACTTTGCCCTCTATATCGGCAACCATATTTTGGGCGGCAGCGGTTTTAGCTCGCGTATCGTTAAAGACATTCGTGAAGCAAGAGGCCTGGCGTATAGCGCCTACAGTTATTTCCACCCGATGCTACAAAAAGGCCCTTTTATAATGGGGCTGCAAACAAAAAATGAAAGCGTTAAAGAAGCGTCGGCTGCGGTAAAACAACTGCTTAAAAACTTTTTACTGCAAGGGCCAAGTGACGAAGAAGTAATCGCCGCGAAGAAAAACATCAGCGGCGGTTTTGCGTTAAAACTCGACAGTAATAAAAAGCTGTTAGGCAATGTGGTGAGCATTGTTGTCAGTGGAGCGCCGCTAGATTATTTGAATACGTATGTACAAAAAATTGAATCGGTGACGACAGAACAAATACGCGATGCATTTCAGCGACGGCTCATCGTGGATAGTATGACGATGGTAACAGTGGGACAAACAATGAATGAAAAAGACTAATGGCGGGTAAGGAAAATCGCGTACGCATTATCGGCGGGCAGTGGCGAGGCCGGAAAATTGAATTCCCCAGCATCGACGGCTTAAGGCCGACTACCGACCCGATTCGCGAAACGCTATTCAACTGGTTGCAGCCGTATTTGCCAGAGTCTAATTGTCTGGACTTATTCGCCGGTAGTGGTGCGCTTGGCTTTGAGGCGGCCTCAAGAGGCGCCGCGCACGTATTGATGGTTGAGAAAGATATCACTATCATAAAAGCCTTACGCACGAGTAAAGAGCTACTAAAAGCCGAGGCCGTTCAGTTAATGCACCGACAAGCGACGGACTTTTTAAATGACAAACGCAAACCAGATGATATGACCTTTGACGTGGTGTTTTTAGATCCGCCCTTTAAAAACAATAGCCTGCCAGCGTGTGTAAAACGGCTTGAGGAAAGTGGGCATTTATCGGATGATGCCGTTATCTATTTAGAATGCGAACGTAAACTGGATTTGGATTTCTTACCTGAAAACTGGGTTCAGCACCGCAGTAAAACAACGGGCCAGGTGGCCTATTATTTATACCATCGAGAAAGCTGATGACAAAAAAAGCGATTTACCCCGGTACCTTCGACCCGCTCACCAATGGTCATATCAATATCATTCAACGCGCCAGCGAGCTGTTTGACTCCGTTGTAGTCGCGGTCGCCAAGAGCTCAAGCAAAGCGCCCTTGTTTGATTTACAGGAACGCGTGGTTCTGGCCCAGCAAGCGCTCAGTCATTACGCCAACGTCGAGGTCTTATCGTTTGAAGGCCTGCTGGTTGATTTAGCTGAACAACAGCAGTCGAAAATCATCGTTCGAGGCGTTCGCTCTATTGCCGATTTTGAATACGAAACCCAAATGGCCGGCATGAACAGAAAGCTGATGCCCGAACTGGAAACAATATTTCTTACCACGCATTCAGACTGGGCCGATTTATCGTCAACCCTTGTACGGGATATCGCCCGACACGGCGGTCAAATTACCAACTTTGTGCCACCCAGCGTTGAACAGGCCATTTTACAAAAACTAATTTAACTATGTCTTTAATCATTACCGATGAATGCATCAACTGTGATGTGTGCGAGCCTGAATGTCCGAATGACGCTATTTACATGGGCGAAGAAATCTACGAAATAAACCCGGATTTATGCACCGAATGCGTGGGTCACTTCGACACCCCGCAGTGCGTAGAGGTTTGTCCGGTGGAGTGTATTCCGAAGGACCCTAATCACGAAGAATCGAAAGACCAACTATTACTTAAATACAGTCGTTTAATGGCGGCGAACGGAGACTAAGCGATGCAACGTACTGCTGTAGTGTTACTGGTTTTATTTTTTCTATCGGCGTGCAGTAATCAGTTTACAACGTCGCCAGCGCAAGCCGTCGCCAGTGCGCACCCAGCGGCAACGCAAGCAGGGATTGATATATTAAATCAGGGTGGCAATGCCTTCGATGCGGCGGTTGCCGTGAGTGCGGCCCTGGCCGTGGTCGAACCCTTTGGTTCGGGTCTAGGCGGCGGTGGTTTCTGGCTATTGCACCGCGCCAGTGACGGCAAGCAAATTATGATCGATGGGCGTGAAGTGGCGCCCGGGAAAGCACATAGAGATATGTACCTGGATGAATCGGGCGAGCCGATTAAAAACGCTTCGGTTAATGGTGCATTAGCGGCAGCCATTCCCGGTATGCCAGCCGCATTGGTGCATCTGTCAAAGCACTATGGTCAACTAGCCCTCTCAAGTAGTTTGAAGCCCGCGATTAAACTAGCTGAAAATGGTTTTAGTGTCAACGAGCATTATAAAAATCTCGCGTCCTTTCGCCAGCCCGTTTTAGCGGCTAGTGAACCGGCAAATTCAATATTCCTAACGGATGGGCAAGTGCCCGAGCTGGGCGCGCGAATTATTCAAAAAGAGTTAGCGAATACTCTAAAGCGACTGGCTAAACAGGGTTTTGATGGCTTTTACGCGGGTGACATCGCAGAACAGTTGGTCAATGGCGTACAGCAGGCGGGTGGCATTTGGACGCTGCAGGATCTGGCCAATTACCGAATCAAAGAACGCGATCCAGTGGTTATTGATTACAACGGTATGAAAGTGACCAGCGCCGCCTTACCGTCATCCGGCGGTTTGGTGCTATCCATTGCGCTGAATAGTTTAGAACAGTACGACCTGGCCGCACTAGACGAGGCCACGCGTATTCACGTAGTAGTGGAGGCGATGCGCCGTGCCTATCGGGATCGTGCCTTATATATGGGCGATAGCGACTTTGTAACAGTACCCGTCGGTGAGCTAACAAAAAAATCCTACGCGCAAAAAGTATCGGCCAATATTGATCTAAACAAAGCCACACCCAGCCAACAGATCAGCGGTTTGAATCCAGTGGAAGGGCACGATACCACGCACTTTTCAGTAATGGATAAACACGGCAATCGCGTATCGGCGACCCTGTCTATTAATTATCCATTCGGCTCAGGCTTTGTAGCTGCCGGAACGGGCGTCTTACTGAATGATGAAATGGACGACTTTTCCATCAAACCCGGCGTGCCGAATGTGTATGGTTTAGTGGGTGGCGAAGCCAACGCGATAGAGCCTGGCAAGCGCATGTTATCCAGTATGTCGCCGACGTTTTTTGAAACCAACGATAAAATTGGCATACTCGGTACTCCCGGTGGCAGCCGAATTATTAGCATGGTACTACTCGGCCTGTTAGACGCCGAACGAGGTAACGAACCTGTATCGTGGGTCAGTTTGCCTCGTTACCATCATCAATACCTGCCAGACGTCATTCAGCACGAGCCAAATGCCCTCAGTGAGCAAACAATGGCGCAACTAAGCGCTAAAGGACATCAGCTCAAATCGGTCGGTAGAACGTACGGTAATATGCACGCGATTTTGTGGGATAAAAACACGAATAAAGTTAGTGCGGCTAGTGATTCTCGGCATAGTGGTGTGGCATTGGTGGAGGTTGTACGTTAGGGGTTAGTCGCTGATAAAGGGGAATGGTGTTAAGACCTCATAGATATAAAAATTTAAAGGGAATTATGATTCATGCTAATAACAAGTTAGGCAATCGTCGCGTATGACTGAGAAAAGTTACCAAGCTATTGACGTATACCAGTCCGCTGCAGATGCATTGCATGGAGTAAGTGGTATGGTTCTTTTTGCATTCGCGCAAAATGATTGTGATATTAAGAATATTATCCTTAGAAATTTTATTGCTCGCTCAGCCGTAACTCTAAAAAGTATTTTTGTGCTTTGGGATAATGCTGACTTCCAAAACATATGGATAATCCATAGGGCTCTCTTGGACAGAATGTTTCATTTGCATAATATTGGCGTGAATGACGAATTCTTGGCTTTTGATGATTGGTCTTTTTTCGAACAATTCAAAGCTCAAAATCGAGTCAAAAATGATAGTTTTTTTAATAGCCAAGCAACAGGTTGGGTTTATGAGTTAAGCGACAATCAAAATGCCCGTATTAAGGCGCTTGAAAAAAATAAGCCAACTTGGCGGCGTCCAAAAGCCGAAGCGGTTGCAAAAGATATGGGAATGGAATTTTTGTATAAGTATAGTTATGACTATGGCTCTATGCATGTTCATCCAATGGCTAGTGACGGTAACCAAGATTTTTATACGATTACCAAGTTAGAGCCAACACCTAAATTCCCATCTCATATTTCAGTTCTATCCAATACAATTCTAGCTTCTACCATGATTCTTCAAGAAGCGATGAACCATAGTAATTTTAAGTGGCGGCGCATTTTGTGGGATTTTATCGATGAGATAAGGAAGGTATTAGACAGTGGCGACAAATCGTATCAACAATCATTTGTAAAACTAGCATACCTATTTAAGGAACAAGGGCTTTGTGAGCCAAGCAAAGACTAAAAATCAAACGAGTCAGACTCGATTGATTCAAATAATAGGATAAGTCAACTTGATAATTAAAAACCATGTTGTTTTCGCTGCCGCGAGGGCGTTCATTTCTTTTGTATGCCCAAAAGAAACGAACCAAAGAAAAAGGCACCCAATCGCAAAATAATGAATGATTTCGGGTGCGCGCTAAACTCGCTACGCTCAAACAACGCACACACTAATCCGAAATATTTCATCATTTTAAGCGCGATTAAGGGACATTTAGCCTGCTATCAACTGGACGATTTATTATTTAAAATAACCCTAGAAAATGGTGAGATTATAGGCTGAGATCAAAAATAATGATGCCAATAGGCATACACCAGTGCTATACTTTTTCGCATGAAGCCAATAAATTGGAATTCCACTAAAAATCAACAGCTTATATCTGAGCGTGGCATTTCATTTGAGGATGTTGTTTTCTATTTACAGCAAGGCGCTCTATTAGATGATATTGAGCACCCTAATAGCGATAAATATCCAAATCAACGCGTTTTCGTTATAAATATTGATGATTATGTGCACCTTGTTCCTTACGTAGAAAACACTAAAGAAATATATTTAAAAACGGTTATTCCAAGCAGAAAAGCGACAAAGTCGTACTTAGGAGAAACATGATGAGCGACCCTAAACTTAGTAAAGAAGAAAAACAAATTCTTAAGGATTTTGAAGAAGGTGAATTCAAATCAATTCTTACGCCCCAACGTAAGAAAATATTGCAAACAGCGGCCGAAGAAACTTTCAAAAAAGACAAACGAATCAATATCAGGATATCTAGTCGTGATCTTGAGTCACTACAAAGGCGTGCGCTTGAAGAAGGCATTCCTTACCAAACATTAGTTTCTAGTGTCCTTCACAAATATGTTTCAGGTGGCTTACACGATATTATGGCTAATAAGGCAGCCAACACGGGCACAAAAAAACAGCGCATCGGTTAGCTTAAAAATCACACAGATAAGAACTAACTGGGATTGAATAATCCCTTTAGTAAAACTTTTAACCTTGCCTATCTCTGTTTTGCCTATGCGAACAGAAGAAGCAAAAAGATGGTCGAGCTATCTCGACAAAGGAATAGAAATGAGAATTTGTGGTGTTGAATTAACGGCTAATGATGCTGTTATTTGTTTGCTTTATCTTGAAAATAAGCAGTTTAATATACCCGATTGCAGGGTGCGCAAACTGTCGTTGAAAAAAGATCACACGCGTGAAGATTTGCAGCGGTTTCAATTTGATTTTGCCAAACTGATGGGCGACTACGGGGTTAATAAAGTGGCTATAAAAGGGCGTATGACGAAAGGAAAATTCGCTGGTGGCGCCATCAGCTTTAAGCTCGAGGCGGCCATTCAGCTGATTGAGGATTTAGACGTGGTTGTGCTGTCGTCAGCGGAAATTAAGACAGTATTGTCGGAAAACCCGTTGCCGATTGCGTTTTCAGAGACTGGCTTAAAGGTGTTTCAGGAAGCTGCTTTTACGCTAGCCTATGCTGGGCATATGCCCAGATAGTTAGCGATCATCAAAAGTGATGGGCTTTGGGCGGACTAATCAAGTTCCCTTAGGCACTTACTTACTAGTAAAATCGTTGTTTTTAACATTATTACGGAGCATTAGTCGTATGGGCAGAGCCTACCAGAATCGTAAACTATCAATGGCCAAAACCTCTGATATGAAGGCTAAGGTGTACAGCCGCTATGGTCGTGAACTTTATGTGGTTGCAAAATCAGGTGGAGTTGACCCGACTGGTAATCTGGCTTTACGCAGTTTGATCGACCGCGCTAAAAAGGACCAGGTTCCCGCGCACGTGATAGATAAGGCGATTGAAAAAGCCAAAGGCGGTGCCGGTGAAGATTATTCGCCAGCGCGTTATGAAGGCTACGGCCCCGGTGGCAGCATGGCCATTATTGATTGCCTAACCGATAACCCAAACCGTACCTTTGGTGACGTTCGTCAGGCGTTTACCAAAACCGATTGTAAGATTGGTACGCAAGGTAGCGTTAGTCATATGTTTGACCATTCTGCTATTTTCGTTTTTAAACATGCTGATGAAGACGCTGTGTTAGAGGTGCTGATGGAGGCGGATGTAGACGTGACTGATATCGAAAATGAAGACGGTAAGGTGTCTGTTTTTGTACCGAACACCGAATACTTTAAAGCAAAACAAGCCTTGCTTGATGGCTGTGGTGAGATAGATTTTGAGGTGGACGAAATACAGTTTATTGCGCATAGCTACACCACGGTGAGTGGCGATGATGTGGCTCTATTTGAAAAATTCTTAGCCATGCTGGACGAGCTAGATGACGTGCAGCAGGTTTACCATAACGTTGAACTTGCTTAAAAAAATCAGACTGGTGTAAAAACAAAGTAATAAATTTTTGAGTGTTTGCTACGCGGTGCTATTTTTCCTATTTAGAGGCGAACGCTGTAAAATCAAGCAAATAAAAATTACGGCGAAGAAATGATGGTGTCGTCGCTTTATTAAAAGAAGCAGCTGATTTTATAGAATAACAATAAAAATAACGTGGCTTTTATCGGCTGCCATACGAGGAAATAATATGAAAATACTGTCTATAAGGCAGATCATTATGCGTTTGGTTATTATTATCGCGTCGGCAGAATTATTAATAATGATTTTGTTCATAAACCTACCGTTCACTATTGGGCCGTATGCAGAGATATTACTAGATACGGCTATATTGGTAATTGTGTCGGTGCCAACCATTTATATTCTGATTGTTCGACCATACATTACCGCGAGTGAAGCGTTTGTTTTGAAAATAGAACATATGGCTTATCACGACTCGTTAACGGGGCTAGCTAATCGTCGTTTACTATCAGAATACCTGGAAAAACTGTTATCGAGCCTGCTCAGGTATAAATCATATGGCGCGGTTCTTTTTATAGATTTGGATGGGTTTAAGCGGGTAAATGATGAATATGGGCATGATGCAGGGGATATCGTATTGACAGAAGTTGCCAACCGTCTAAAGCTTTTTGCGAGAACCGAGGATATCGTCAGTCGTCCTGGTGGAGATGAGTTTATTCTTGTATTGAGTCAGCTTGGAACGAATGAGCAGATCGCAAAAGATAAAGCCGTTTTGGTCTCGGAAAGAATTCAACAGGAGTTGCGCAAAAAAATTAACGTGGCAGGCATGGAATTACAGGTCGGCTCGAGTCTTAGATTGCGCCTTTTGAAACCTGAAGGAGCGAACGTTGATAGAGTTCTAGCCGATGCTGATGCGGCCATGTATCTTGCAAAAAAAGAAAACAAAAGTGGTATGGTATTTTTTAAGCAAGAAAAAGGTTAAAAGAGTATTAATGCAGCCAGACTGCCAAAAGTTGCCAAGATTCAAATCAACCAGCACCTGGTGGTCAGTCTCGCCAATACAGCTAAAGGATATTTGCCGTTATGTTTTCTAAAACGGCTAACAAACCCCCCGACAATTCACATAGTCCATCCAGAACGCGTTGGATGACATATAACGGGTTTATCATAACGTTGATTTTGCATAGGGCACTGAGGCCAGCTTCGCGGCTATTCAATAGGCGGGTTTCAAAATAAAGTTATACTGCATAACCGATTAGTTTTTAAGAACGCTCAAATAATGGAATCAACAAGCCCCGATATAGATTTAAAATCAAAAGATAGCTTTTATTTCTGGACCCCCGTCAGTATTCGTTTTTCTGATCAAGACCCTTTAGGGCATATTAATAACGTCGCTTATGCCGCTTATATTGAGGCGGGTCGCACCATGTTTATTGGTGGCTTATTAGACGCTGACAAGCACCCAGATATCGATTTTGTTTTAGCCAAAGTAACAATTGATTATATAAAAGAAGCCTATTATCCCGGTACGGCCGACGTGGGAACGCGCGTTATTCGCGTAGGAAATAAATCAATCACAACGGGGTACGGTGTATTTGTGGGTGATGACTGCGTGGCGACATCAGAAAGTGTGAACGTTTTCTTTGACCCGAAAAAACATCAATCGGTGGCCATTCCAGAAGACGTGAAAGCGGCTTTACAATCCGATCTTTTACTAAAAAAGCATTCTCGGCACTACGCTCGAGAGTATTGATGTGCTTGCCTCGATTACGTTTTTATTGTTAGCTAATAATAGATTATTGATTTAAGGCTTGCACCAATGGTTGTAGCTGTTGCTCAAATCTTTTCCACGAATTAGAGCTTCCCTGATACATTTTTTGCCCAACCTGATCAGCACTTGCGGTAACGACTCGTCGGGTATTTTCGTGGAAATGAAAACAGTTCTCTTCCCAATCTAAGCCGCAATAGGCGAGTAACTTTCTTGTTTCCTCTTCCTGATTTTCGGTTAAATCCTCATAACATAAATCATAAATTTTATTTGGAAAGCGTTGGTGCCAAAACGTCATCAAATCGGTATAAAGGTGATAAAACTTGGCCAAGTCATTTAAATTATTAGTAAAGCCAAGTCCATGAACAGGAAAATAGCGATTAAAATTGGACCAGCACGTAGCGACAGGGTCTCTCTTTAGATGAATGATTTTTGCTTCGGGAAAAGCCAATAATATGAGACCGATCCACCTGAAATTTAACGGCATTTTATCAATAATAATGTTTGCGGGATAATTTAATCCTTGCAATGAAATATGGTATCTATTACGAATGGCGCTAATGCTGTTTTTTGACAAAGGCTTTGGATATTGACGCGTTAAGTTGGCCTGCTGTTCTTGCATAATAATGTGAGCAAGTTGATTCATAAACTCTAATTCACCTGCTCCACGAACGCTAGTATGGCAATCGAGTATCTGCTCAGTAAGAGAGGTTCCAGAGCGTGGCATGCCCACAATAAAAATAGGCCTGATTTTTGATAAGGAGTCAAAATCGTCTACGTCAAGGATAGGATGTTTAACGCTAAATAGTTTTTTAATGGATGAAAACGTATTTTCTGACTTATAAAATTTGTAGCCGACTTCTGTTTTGGTAATTTTATTGGCTTCATGTAAATAATCAAATGCGACGTTCTCTTCCCCAAATTTATTGTGGGCGCGCGCTAAGGTGTAACAAACTAAAATGCGTTCTCGATTAGTGAGTCTTGAATTTGCATAGAGCTTTTTTATTAGCTCAATAGGGATGCTATCCGGCTGATGTTGCTTTAAAGCGTATAAGCTACAAAGTGCTGACACGTTATTCGGCTCGATGTTAAGTGCTCGCTGCAAGCTTTCTATCGCTGCTTCAGTGTGGCCAAGCACGTTTAATGTAACGCCTAAATCGGCGTGTGCGGCTGCATATTTTGATCTAACGTTATAGCACGCGTATAGTCGGTAACGGCAGCATCAAGTTTTGAATTAAGTTGAAAACAACGGCCACGAGTATAAAAGAGGGTGGCTGAATCAGGGTATTTAAGGGCCAATTTATTGAGAGCATTGATGGCCGCGTAGAGGTGACCATTTGAAAGCAAATCAGTAGCAGACTTTAATTGTAATTCGAGCTCCCGAGAAACGTGTGTAGAAGCAGGCCCATTGTCTAGGTCTCGCAGCCCCTTCTTAGCTAATGGGTTTTGAGGCGATTGATCTAAGATTTGATTGTAAAGCTGTCTGGCTTGACTGAAATCACCCTTATTTTTAAGGGATTTTGCACGTGCTAACAATCGGTTTATTTTCATTACTTTGGGGTATTAAAATAAAATTCAGTTTTTTTAAGTTAGGTAAACTATCATTTTTTAATTGCAATGTTAATAGTCATTGATAATGAAGTGACCTAATCGTCAAACGCTGGTTTTTTAACAAATTCCCGACAGTTCACACAAGCCATCCAGAACGAGTTGTATAGGGCTCACTACGCCAATAATTTTGCCATTTTCGATAACCGGTGCGCGCATTAAGTTGTAACGCGCAAATAACCTTGAACAATAGCGAATATCCATATCTGCGGTGACGGATATCAATGGTTTTTCATTAATTTCGTATACATTAATGCGATCAGGTGCTTTATCTTTTGCCAGAACCTGTCTGGCGATAATGCCGGCATTGATAACGCCGTACTCATCGTCCTCGTGAAACTTTTCAACGAATAGAACAGAGGTTTTGTGCTTCTTCATTTCCATAACGGCTTCGGCGACGGTGCACTTGCCATCAATCATATGAAATTCTGTTTTCATTACATCGCGAACGCGAATTGTTTTTTTATCGCTCATAACTCCTCCTCAATGACGTGTGTAATTTCTTTAACTTGATGAAGCACACCAATGGCGTCTTCAACATCAACTTGCAAAGCGATGCCGCTGCCGGGTTCTTCGTCGAAACGACCCGCTCGGGCAATTTCTTCTATGATCTTTCGACTGAGGTGCTGTTCTACTAAAAGCAGTATTACATCGCGCTGGGTTTCCAGGTTTAGGCCAAGAAAGGTTTTTTTCTGCCGTATACCTTCGCCTCGGGCGTTATTAATAATAGTCACGCCAGTGGCGCCAACTTCTCGGGCCGCCTTGAGTACAATGTCGGTTTTATTGTCATCAACAAATACTAGGATAAGTTTGAAATGCACGGTTAATCTCCTTCTTTGGATCGGTTTTGTTGAGACCGTCGCGATAGCCACTCAGTTAACTGGGCATACGCAAGTACGGTTATTATAGGGAAAAGACTAGCGAAGGCAATCAGCCCAAAGCCATCTAATAAAGGGTTTCGGCCAGGAATAGCGGTGGCTAATCCAATGCCCAGAGCCGTAACCAATGGCACGGTGACGGTTGAGGTGGTCACGCCGCCAGAATCGTAGGCCAGCCCGACAATAAGTTTAGGCGCGAACAAGGTCTGGATGATAACGACGACATAACCTGCAATGATGAACTGATACAACTCGGTACCGCTAACGATTCGATACGTACCTAAAGCGATACCAATAGACACACCCAGCGAAACAGCGAATCGTAGGTACCAGGCGTTAATCGCGCCGGCTGAAATTTGTTGCGCCTTAATAGCCACGGCGATTAAAGACGGTTCGGCCAGGGTGGTAGCGAAACCAATGCAGGCACCAAAAACGTAGACCCAAATATAGTCTTGCCAGGCTATAGATATAGATTGATCCGTGCTGGGGCTAATAAAACTATCACTCGTTAACTGTTCGGCCATCAGAGAGCCTAGCGGAAAAAGCGCTTTATCCAGTCCAACAAGGAAAAAAGTGATCCCAACTATAACGTAGATGCTGCCAGTAAGCAGGTTCTTCAGATGGTT
>JASJGO010000086.1:0-3521 GCA_033791505.1 Cycloclasticus sp. | reverse complement strand
TGATAAAATAGCCGTTAGTCGATTTGTGTGCTATTTTTTGTTGCTAAAAGCCACTTTAAGCTAATAATTAAACACGAAACAAACATTGGAATGAGATATGAGACATAAGCATACAAATGGATTTACCTTGATAGAACTGATGATCGTGGTGGTGATTATTGGTGTTTTAGCGGCAATTGCCTTACCTGCTTATAACGGTTACGCGCAAAAGGCACGGCGTTCGGATGCTAAACAAGCTCTGCTTGATATTCAGTTAAATCAGGAAAAATGGCGAGCGAATAATATTGCCTATACGACGACGCTTGCTGATGTTTGGAGCGGTACGGAGTCACTTGAGGGTTACTATAATCTGTCACTCACAAATGTTACCGCCAACACGTATACGGTTAATGCTGATCCGAAGGGGCTGCAGTTGAGCGATACTACTTGCGACCCGATGACGCTGGATCAAAACAATACTAAAACCCCGGCGAATAATTGCTGGTAGCTAGCTGTTTGAGCCAGGCATTAAAACCCCGCTAGTTGACGGGGTTTTTTAGTGGCTCTTAAAAGTGGGATTTAGCTATTTAACTAACCATCATAGTTGTCGATAAGCTCCATGCTATTGTCGTCATCATCATCATCGTCGCCGGATGAAGAGGTGACCGTTGATTTACCCAATTTAATCATCAGGCGTACCTCATTGCTCGAGTCGGCGTAGTTAAGCGCATTTTCGTAGCTGATTTCGCCGCTGGCGTAAAAGCCATAGAGTGCCTGATCGAAGGTCTGCATGCCCTGTTCGGTTGAATTTTTCATCAACTCTTTTAGCTTGTGAATATCGCCTTTTCTAATGTAGTCAGACATAAGGGGCGTGTTGATCATGATTTCGATCACAGGCTTTCTGCTTTTACCGTCGATGGTGGGCACGAGTTGTTGCGCGATCATGGCTTTGAGGTTTAGCGAGAGATCCATAAATAGCTGAGTGTGTGCTTCTTCTGGGAAGAAGTGAATAATACGGTCAAGCGCCTGGTTGGCGTTGTTTGCGTGCAGTGTGGACATGCAAAGATGTCCCGTTTCGGCGAAGGCCATGGCGTGTTCCATGGTTTCACGAGAACGAATTTCGCCGATTAGAATAACGTCGGGGGCTTGTCGTAGTGTGTTCTTAAGCGCCACTTCGTAGGACTCGGTATCGATACCGACTTCTCGTTGTGTGATAACGCAACCCGCGTGGTCATGGACGTACTCTATTGGGTCTTCGATGGTGATGATGTGACCAGAGCTGTTTCTATTGCGGTGGCCCACCATAGCAGCCAGCGAGGTAGATTTACCTGTACCAGTCGCGCCAACGAAAATAATCAGGCCACGTTTAGTCATAGCGAGGTCTTTGAGTATTAGTGGTATATTCAGCTCTTCGACCGTTGGAATTTGGGTTTCGATTCGGCGTAACACCATGCCAGCGTGGTCTTTCTGAATGAAGGCGCTAACACGGAATCGACCTATATCGGGGCGCTCAATAGCGAATTGGCACTCTTTGGTGTCTTCAAATTCTTTGCGGTGGTTATCGGTCATAATGCCTTTAACGATCTCCATCGTTTGGCTAGCGCTGAGACGAGTTTTCGACACTTGTTGAAGTGCGCCATTTACTTTAATGGTGGGTGACCAGCCAGAGGTAATAAATAAATCCGAGGCTTTTTTGTGAACAACGAGTTGTAAAAGGGCGTCAAAATCCATGTATATCTCCTAGCTGAAGGCTTTTTTATCGACGGCTTTCATTTTCGCGTCTTGTTTTGTTATCAGACCGCTTTGCAGTAGCTCCATCATGTGTTGATCGAGCGTCTGCATACCGTCTTTGCGACTGGTTTGTATGGTGGAGTACATTTGAGCAATCTTATCTTCTCGAATGAGGTTTCGAATGGCGGCGGTACCGGTCATGATTTCCCACGCGGCAATTCGGCCTCCGCCAATTTTTTTCATTAGGGTTTGCGCAATAACGGCGCGCAGCGATTCTGAAAGCATAGAACGCACCATGCCTTTTTCACCTTCTGGGAATACGTCAATAATACGGTCAATGGTTTTGGCGGCTGAGCTGGTATGCAGGGTGCCGAACACCAAATGGCCTGTTTCGGCGGCGGTTAGCGCGAGGCGGATAGTTTCAAGGTCACGCATTTCGCCAACTAGAATAATATCTGGGTCTTCACGAAGCGCCACGCGAAGGGCTTCACTAAACCCATGGGTATGCTTATGTACCTCGCGCTGATTAATCAGGCATTTTTTACTTTTATGAATAAATTCAATCGGATCTTCAATCGTGAGAATGTGTTCGTAAACGTTGTCGTTCTTATAATCCATTAAAGCGGCTAGTGTGGTGGACTTACCTGAGCCCGTGGGTCCAGTTACCAGAACAATACCGCGCGGTACGTTAATGATTTCTTTGAATGATTGCGGACAGCCCAGGTCTTCAAGGGTCAAAATATCCACAGGAATCGTTCTAAATACGGCTGCTGCACCACGGTCCTGATTAAAAGCGTTAACACGAAAGCGTGCTATGCCCGGTAGTTCAAACGAAAAATCGACCTCAAGGAATTCTTCATAATCTCGCCGCTGCTTGTCGTTCATGATGTCATAAATCATGCTGTGAACTTCCTTGTGTTCAAGTTCTGGCATATTAATGCGGCGAATGTCTCCATCGACGCGAATCATAGGGGGAAGTCCAGCTGAAAGGTGTAGATCAGAGGCTTTATTTTTTGTGCTAAAGGTTAATAAATCTGTAATATCCATGTTTTAAATCCGTTTTACCTTGTTGGCATAAGTTGTTTGTATAATGACTGCTCGGCATTTCCATAAATGCATTCATCTAGAAAATAACATTAACATTAGTCCGTGTAAATCAAGTATGTTTTCCAAGTATAGCTACGAAACTAAAAAATGCCTTCTTTAACGCAACGATATATTGCCCAACGTAAGTTAATTAGTGAACTAGAGCACGCGAAGCGAGCCACTACGGCCGCGGTGAAATTGCTGGCGGTGAGTAAAACGCGACCCGCTAAAGACGTGATGGTGTTATATCAAGCGGGGCAACGAGACTTTGGCGAAAACTATCTCCAGGAGGCCTTACAAAAACAGCGACGTTTAGCGCACTTAGATATCGCCTGGCATTTTATTGGCCCCATCCAGTCGAATAAAACACGAGACATCGCACGCTTTTTTAGCTGGGTTCATAGTGTTGACAGGATTAAAATTGCGCAGCGCCTTAACCAGCAGCGCCCGGCAAATCTGCCGCCTTTGAATATTTGTTTACAGGTTAATATCGATGAAGAGGACACGAAGTCGGGTTTTAAATTAGACGAACTAGCCGAAGTTATTAAACCGCTGTTAGACTTGAATAATTTGCGACTTCGCGGTTTGATGGCGATACCGCAAGCTGAGAAGGGCATCGAGCAGCAACGCGCATCGTTTAAAAATTTGGCGCTGGCTAAAGATAAGCTAAATAAGCAGTTTGGACTTCATTTAGATACGCTGTCGATGGGCATGAGTGGTGATTT
>JASJGO010000085.1:0-8029 GCA_033791505.1 Cycloclasticus sp. | reverse complement strand
CTGGTTTGCTATGCCTGTTGCGGTTGTTGGTCTTGGTTTTTTGTCGTTAAAGAGTGGGTTTGTCATGGAAAAGGGGCAATTGCTATTCCTAATAGCATCACTATTTTTTGCGCTATTTTTCATCGTAAATGTACGCGCCGCTAATCATCGAGAAATCGGTGGTTTAGATGAAATTATGGATATCAGTGAAAAAGTCCCAGCGCTATCACTCACGGCTATCACCTTGTTGACGGTAGGCATAATGGCGGGTATTTTATCGTTCGTGCTGGAGGGTTGGGCAGTTGTTGCTAGTAATTTTTCGGCGAACATGGTGTTTTGGGTATTAATGAGTGCGTTCATTGGAACGGCGGCTCGATTTTTCATTCAAACACACGCGTTGAGCTTATCTACTAGTAGTCATGGTGTCGTTATTATGGTCATTGAGCCTATCTGGACGACTATGTTGGCGGCTTCATGGTTTGGTGAAAGCCTGTCAGGTTCAGATTTAGTCGGTTGTGTGCTTATTTTCCTGTCGTTGATCATCAATCGTTGGTCAGTGATGCGGGGCTTTTTTCGACAAGTCACTACTTGAGTGATTAATCAGGATATAAATGATCGCTTGAAACTCTATTCGCGCACCGCGGCGTTGTTATTGATGTGTTTTTCTCTTGTTGATCAGGCGTTCTCGAAAGATAATTTGCAGGATGCTGAACAAGTTACTTTAACGCCCCCCGAGTTAGCGGTAATGGCTAAGTTCCTTTCTCACGCCAATGATGATCTTAAACGTGATTTTGCAGTGCTGGCTTTGATAGCTTTACGGCAAGCTTATGCCGATGTATTAGAACGATTTAAAGATAATAACGCAGAGTTAGCGACAAGCAAAAAGGTATCGCGATGGCATCAGGCGACTCACGACTATATCGGGCGAATCGGCGAGCTTCAATTGCTGATTGAATCTGCAGCAGACTTTAGTCTTTCGGTAACACGAGAAAACTGGGTGTTGATTGCTGCTCAAGACAAACGGGTTTTATTGGCAGGCCCTACGGCTAATGACGCGGCTATATTTTCAAAAATAAAGCGGGAGTATTGCCAGCTCCACGATTGCGATTGGTTGAAGCAGGAGCTTATTACCTTAGAAGACGAGTCAACGACTGTTCATCAAGGCGTCTGGGTTTTTAGCCAAAAACAAACGCCGACTTTTGAAGTGGGCAGCAAATTTAAGTTTATTTTTAAAAAGTTTAGTCAGAAAGAGGCTAAACAGCACATGGCTTATGCGGCAGTGAACGAATTGAATACGTTTTTAATGGAGCTAAAAAAGGCCAAATATAAGGGCTATTTAATTAACTGGGCCTTGTTGTCGCAAGGTGTGCCGACGGCGGGTGTTGATCAGACGGTATTTTTAAACGCGGGTGATTTATATCTCAGGTTAAATACTCCAGTATTGATGTATTTGGAGAAGGATGACTGGTTACAGGTGCTTAAATGGTTGGAGACGACGTTGAACAACAGTGGTGTTTCGGCGCTAGTCATTCAGCAAGCTGATAGTTTACTCAATGCCGATCGCTTAAATCAGACATTGCTAAAAAATAAAGCGCACTAAGATTGATTTAACTGAGCGCTATAAAATATTACGTTATACCTTTAAAATGACGATTCAAATTTACAATAACTAACTGGCAATCTTATGATTATTAAACCAAAAACTCGTGGCTTTATCTGTACTACTTCTCATCCGGAGGGCTGCGCTGCAAACGTACAACAGCAAATTGACATCACGCAAAAGCAGGGTGTTATAAAGAATGGGCCAAAAAAAGTGCTGGTTATTGGCTCTTCCAGTGGCTATGGATTAGCGTCCCGTATATCGGCTGCGTTTGGAGCTGGCGCCGCGACGATAGGAGTGTTTTTTGAAAAACCAGGTACAGAAGCCAAGACAGGGTCGGCCGGTTGGTATAACACAGCGGCATTCGATGCTCAGGCAAAAAAAGCCGGTTTATACGCTAAACATATCAATGGTGATGCTTTTTCAGATGAGGCCAAACAAAAAGCGATTCAACTGATTAAAGAAGACCTGGGGCAGGTGGATTTGGTGATTTATTCCTTAGCTTCACCGGTCAGGAAATTACCTGAAACGGGTGAACTCGTTCGTTCATGTCTAAAGCCTATTGGTGAAACATATCGTTCAACGGCTATTGATACCAATAAAGACATCATTATCGAAGCGGAAGTAGAGCCAGCGACCGAACAAGAAGTGCAAGACACCATTACGGTAATGGGTGGACAGGATTGGGAGCGCTGGATGGACGCGTTGGAACAGGCTGATGTGCTCGCACCGCAGTGTAAATCCGTCGCCTATAGTTATATTGGCACCGATATTACCTGGCCTATTTATTGGGATGGCGCCTTAGGCAAAGCAAAAATGGATCTGGATCGTGCAGCAGCGGCTGTCGATACTAAACTTAAGGCAATACAAGGTAGCGCTAACGTGGCGGTGCTAAAGTCGGTAGTCACCCAGGCCAGCTCTGCCATTCCGGTTATGCCTCTGTATATTTCCATGGTGTTCAAAATAATGAAACAAGAAGGTATTCACGAAGGGTGTATAGAACAAATCAACCGGCTGTTCAGAACGCAGCTATACAACGATGGTGGACAACAAAATTTAGACGATAGCAATCGAATTAGACTAGATGACTGGGAGTTGCGCGACGACGTGCAACAAAAATGCCGAGAAATTTGGCCGAATGTAACGACTGAAAACCTGTTCGAAATGACGGACTACGCCAGTTATAAAGACGAGTTTTTGCAGTTGTTTGGCTTTAATAAGTCATCCGTTGATTACGATAAAGAAGTCGATACCGAGCTTAACTTCGACGTCGAGACCCTTTAAGCAGCACTAGAGACTAATAACTTTACAGTGCCAGTCTAGTCTGGACGACAAAGCGATATAACTATGGATAAAAAAGAAGCGCGAATTATTGTTCTTGGTAATGAAAAAGGGGGTACGGGAAAATCTACCCTTGCTATGAATATAGTCGTTGGTTTATTAGAGATGGGTAAGAAAGCGGCCGTTATCGACTTAGATGCACGGCAAAAAAGCGTGGTGAGATATTTGCAAAACAGGCAAACATTTATGGCGAATGGAGACGGTCAGGTCAATATGCCAGAGTTTGCAGTAGTTAGCCAATCAGAAGCGGGCTTAATAAAAGACCGTGAGAAAGAAGATCAACAAAACTTGCAAAAGGTTCTGGATGAGTTCAAAAACTCGGTGGACTTTATTGTTATCGATTGCCCTGGAAACGATACTTATCTATCCCGCTTAGCGCACGCTCTGGCCGACACCCTGGTTACGCCGTTGAATGATAGCTTTGTCGACCTGGATCTATTAGGCGAAGTGTCAGCGATAAATTATGAAGTTAAAAAACTCAGTTTTTATAGTGAAATGGTGTGGGATAGTCGGAAATTTCGATCTGCCAGCGGGAAGCCACCGATGGACTGGGTGGTCGTTCGTACTCGATTGGCCTCGTTGGACACCAGAAACAATAAACGCGTTCATAACGCCTTAGAGGCGTTACAAAAACGCATTATGTTTCGTTACGTACCCGGGTTGTACGAGAGGGTTATTTACAAAGAACTATTTCCTAAGGGTTTAACGGTGTTGGATATTGAAAAAGTTAATAGCTTGTCTCATGTGGCGGCTCGACAGGAAGTGAGGTCGTTGATCGATAGTCTTAATTTAAGTTAGAAAAATGAGTGTTTTAAACGAACATCAACAACAGTTAGTGGTTGAAGAAACTAATAAGCAGATACGTCGTGCAGAAGTACTTTTTAATAAAAAATTCCCCATCATTCCCGTGCAATTCGATTTACGCGGTCATACCATTGGCATGTATAAGTATTCGCGACATGGAAAAGTCATTCGCTATAATTCGCTTATATTTGCCAAATATTTTGATGAAAATTGTCGAGATACGATTCCCCACGAAGTGGCGCATTACATTATTGATATGCAATACGGCGGTAAAAATGTTCGGCCGCACGGGGTGCAGTGGCGCTCGTTGATGGATAAGTTAGGTGCGGATGCAAGCCGAACGGCAAACTACGACTTAAGCGATATTCCTAAGCGAGCTTATTCAACCGTACCGTATCGCTGTGGCTGCCAGGCTCACCAACTGGGTATTCGTAGACACAATAAAGTGGTTAAGCGCAGCAACCGCTATTTTTGCCGTCAGTGCGGTGATATTCTAAAAGCGGTATGAGCTGGTATGTGTATATCATAGAGGCCAGCGATAACACCCTGTATACCGGCATAACGACCGATCTGGAACGACGATTTAAGCAGCATCTGGCCGGCACGGGCGCTAAATACTTTAAAGGTAGAACGCCGGAAAGCTTCGTCTATACTGAAGGAAAACATGATAGAAGTAGCGCCAGTATTCGAGAAGCAGCGATAAAAAAACTAACTCGGCGGGAAAAGCTGCAATTGATCAAACGTTGATTTTTTTCGCCCTGCCTCCATACTAGTATTACCAACAACTAAGTCAGGTTAAAGCCATGTCGGATTCGCTAAAAATTGTTTGCCCACACTGCGATGCAGTTAATAAACTCCCCGCCGATAAATTAAATGCCGGTGGAAACTGCGGCAAGTGTAAGAAAAAATTATTTGCGGCTAAGGCGGTTAATTTAACAGCAGCCACCGCGCAGCGCCACTTTGAACAAAGCGATATTCCTGTCGTAGTAGATTGTTGGGCGGCCTGGTGTGGCCCGTGTAAATCATTTGCCCCGACCTTTGATCAGGCGGCAAAAAAACTTGAACCAAAAGCCCGTTTTGCAAAATTAGATACTGAGAATGAACAGAGTCTGGCTGCGCGCTTTCAAATTAAGAGTATTCCCACCTTGCTGATTATGAAAAATGGTAAAGAAGTCGCCAGACAGGCGGGAGTAATGAGTTTGTCTCAGTTTGAAGCATGGCTTAAACCACATATATCCTAGTGATTTAAGCCATGCGCTTAGCCGTTAGTCTTTTTTATCCAGACTCCAAATGCCCGCGCCACGCGTTGCAATAAATAGAAAGATAAAACAGAACATAACCGCTATTTCGCCCCCATTAGCGATGGGGAACCAGCCTTTGCTGCCATGCGCCATCCAGTAGGCCACCGCCATCGTACCGCTGGCAATAAACGCTACAGGGCGGGTAAATAAGCCCAACATAATTAATGCGCCGCCCAACAGCTCAATCGTCGCAGCTGCGCTCATCATAGGGTTTAATGGCCCGTACGGAAAATCAATCGGGAAATTAAAAAACTTCTGTGCGCCGTGCCATATAAACAAAAATCCAGTGGTAATTCTTAACAGCGCATACGATTGTTCCTGATAATCAGCTAAAAATTTCATTGTTTCATCCTCTTGTTATTGTGAATAGGGAGTACACCTGCGCTACTTTTATACCATTATTTGCTAATGCATCACCAGTTTTATGAATTTAAGCAGTTATTAACGCTAGCTAAAGTAAGTTAATGGCGAACAGGCGATTCGCCATTTCCCCCCAGGTTAAATAACTGGTCTATGTCAGCAGCATCAAAATGATAGTGCTGATTACAAAAATCACAATCAATGTCTACGGCGCCTTTTTCTTGTAGCAGGGATAGGAGCTCTTCTTGTCCAACTATTAATAAGCTGGACTCTACTTTTTCTTTTGAGCAATCACATCGAAATGCTACGGCCTGCGGATCATATAGACGGACAGTTTCCTGGTGAAAAAGTCTATGGATAATCGCTTCTGTTGGAAGGTTGAGTAATTCACTATCACTAATAGTATCGGCTAATAGTTCAAGACGTTGCCAGTCTACTTGCTTGCCTTGCTGTGCTGGTAGTTCTTGTAATAACAGGCCGACCGCCTGATCCTCGTTGACTGCAAACCAAAGTCGGGTTTTTAGTTGTTCGGATTGCCGAAAGTAAGACTCAATCGACTCAGCTAGGGATGAACCTTGTAAGCCCACGATGCCTTGGTAGGGCTTCTTTTTTGCTGGTTTAATGGTAATCACCAAACGCCCCTCACCGTATAGCGAAGCCAGGTCGCCGGCCGGAATGTCGCCTGACCAATGTGCTAAACCTTTAACAATTTGTTGATCTGTCGCCTGGGCTGCTAACAGACTAATTGGGCCATCGCCCTGGATTTGTATAATTAACGCACCTTCAAACTTTAATGTGGCAGACAATAATAAGCTGGCAGCGAGTGCCTGACCTAGTTGTTCAGCCACTACCGTGGGGTAGGTGTGGTTTGCTAAGGCTGTTTGCCAAGCGCTGTTTAATTTAACAATTTCTCCCCGTACGCCTATATTTTCAAATAAAAAACGTTGCAGTTGGTCGTTATCATTAGTTGCCGTCATATAAAACCCATTACCTTAAGAGCAATAAAAAGCATATTGTAATGCATGAAAGAAAAAGGCTTTAAGCTAACGCCAAGAATGTTTGTAGTGTGCGTTTGCTGGTTATAATATAAGTGTGGATACACTTGGGTTTAAAAGTAAGATCGAACGCTCTAAAGTTCTTTTTTGACTAAAACATCAAAACCGCTGCGTAAATGTAAGTCTCGTTGCGGGAATGGGATTTCGATTTTATATTCGGCTAGCTTAGATGATATTTCCCATAAATAACTGGCTTGAACACTAGAGGGTCTTTTTACCGCCTCAGGTATTAACCAAACAACTAATTCAAAATCGAGGCTGCTATCACCAAATTTTACCAACCAGACCTGAGGCTTTCGATTAGCGTCTGTTTTTAACGTCCAGTTAACATTTTCGGCGGCTTCTAATGCGGCTTTTTTGACCAGTTCTTTGTCGCTGCCATAGGCGACACCAAATGGAACACGAACACGCCGATATACTTCTCGCAGGGTCCAGTTGGTTACATTTTTATTTATAAACTCAGAGTTTGGAACCAGGATATCGATATTATCATTGGTTGTAATTAAGGTACTGCGCATATTAATCTCCATTACTTCACCGGTAATGCCCGATTCAAGTTCTACGAAATCACCCACTTTTAAACTTTTCTCAAATAAAATAATCAAGCCTGCGACGAAATTACTGACCAAAGCTTGTAGACCAAAGCCAATGCCGATACTGAGTGCACTGGCCATCAGGGCAAATTTAGTAAAGTCGACGCCGATTGACGATAAGCCAATCACAACACCGATGGATAATATAAGATAATGTAAAACACGACTTAGAGCATAAATAGAACTGGGGCTAACGCTAGGTCGTTGAATGGAAAAATGGTCGATGGCACCACGAGCGGTTCTAGAAAGTACCCAAGAAATAAAAATAATAATTAATAAGCGAAGTAAGCCCATAAAGGTGACGGGTGCTTCATTAATTTCAAATAGGGACGTGGCCAGTAAGGTGTGTAGAGTCTCATAGCTAGTGCTGACAAAACTGCTAAGTTGCAGCCAACTATCTTCGAGGTTAGAGCGACCCAACAACATACGTTTTTTGGCCAGGGAAATGGTGAATTTTAATAGTGCTAACTCGGTTTTTGCGGTATTGAGCTGACGTTTAATCGAGGCTAATAATTGTGTGGGTTGAGCTGTCTTATTATTTGATGCGTTGTTATTTTCTTCCCAGCCGTAAAGCGCAGACAGTGAATTAATTATGTAAGCCTGTTTTGGAGTTTGACTTTTTAATAAGCTCTCGGCAGCACTAATGTTTTGCTTAAGCTGATCTGAAACACTGGCCTGTTCGCTACGGGTAAGCTGGATCATTGTTAAGATTATATCCGCACGAGCAGCACGTAGCTCTTCTGTGCTAATTTGCAGTTGCCTGTCAGTCATTTGCAAGGAGTTCGCTTTCTGACCAGCAGAACTATCACGGACGGCCTGTTTTCTAATTTGAATGATTTCTTCCAGCGATTGGCGGTGCTGCTTTTCCCAGTATTCAAGGTCTTCTGCCTGAAGTACCACTAGAGAGGCGATGTTTTTTAGGTGTTTTTGTAGAGCAGATTTTTTTTCAACCAGCTGCTTTAGCTTGGCTTGCTGCTCCTGAAGCGCGATAAGGTC
>JASJGO010000084.1:0-7913 GCA_033791505.1 Cycloclasticus sp. | reverse complement strand
GCATTAACATTCCTGCGGCGCACAAGCATTTGTCGATTGGTGTAGACGAAACTGAGGCTTGGATGCTTTGTATGCAAAAAGCCGTTGATGAGCAGTCTTACGAAGACTCATTTAAACACTACTTAATTAAGCAGTTGCGTGTCCCTGCCGAGAGAATACGGCTTGCCTGCAGTAGCTAACAAGTCGTTCAATACAGTTTGACAGCAGGCAAAGGCGTGTTGCTAAAATTGGCATTCCTGCCATTACAGCGGGCGTTTTTCCTTTTTGCTACTGTTTGTAAAATTAAAGGGGATAATGATGGCTCTTCTTTATGTCACTCACCAATAGGGAGGTAACAAAACTAATCAATAGGTTGTAGTACAGATGTCAGAAAGTCAGTTAGATTTTGCGAAAAAAATCGCTAAAGCAAATGCCGCGCGTCAACGCCAGCTAGACAAACAAAAAGAAAAACAAGCCTCGCCCGCGTATCAAAAAGCACAAAAAGAAAAACAACAAGCCTCACAAAATAAGGCACAACAACGTGCCTTTGAAAAAATGAAAAAACGGTTAGATGATCCAGCCTATCGAGAAGAACAGTATCAGAAACAACGTGAAAGCCAAATAAAAGCCGTTGAAAAACAACGGGCGCGCCAGCAAGTAAAAGAAGCGCCAGCTGGTTACGCAATACAAAACACACAACCGCTCAATACACGGCCAGATAAATTAAGAAAAAAAACAACTAAGACTAAAGCGATTTCACCCATGGATGTAAAAAGATCAAAATCAATAAAATCTAAAGGCCTAAAAGGTAGGGCACCAACCTCACTGGAAAAAAAGTTGGGCAATAAAATAGGTGATATAGGGTGCATCTGCTGTTTGAATAAAAAATGGTACACCACAGACATGGCAGAGCAAGAGGGCATCAAGTTTGTTTCACTACACCATGTTGACGGTAGAACAAAACAATGGGCGCATGCAAAAGTACTCCCCTTATGCGCTTACCATCATGACACCCCAGCACCGAATGATGCACCAGACGAATTAACACCGATTCATCGAGGTAATAAAAAAGAGTGGGTTGTACTTAATGGAACAGAAGGAGAGTTGTTGAAACAGGTGTATGAAATAATTGATGAGGATAGGCCTTGGTTAGTAAGGGCTGCTGCCTTTTGATAGCTGAATAAAATCAATCGAGGCTGGGCTTTTGGTTAGGTATTCACACTCCGTTTTTATTGCCCTTGATTTTTTTATTCTGGTTTATGCTATCAGGACATACTGGAACCTTATTGATTGCACTGGGTGTGCTCTCAACACTGCTGAGTGTTTATCTCGCAAAACGGATGAACATCATTGACCATGAAGGTTATCCCTTTGATTTGACTGTGCGTCTACTGAGGTATTTTTTATACCTCGGCAAAGAAATTCTTATCTCTAACGTGGACGTGATCAAACGAATCCTTACCCTGGGGCCGGTTGATATTAGCCCGCAAGTGATGACCTTGCCAGCGGTTAAAATAACGGATTTAAGCCAAATGATTTATGCCAACTCGATAACACTGACACCGGGAACCGTTACCCTGGAATTGTCAAACGATAAAATCATAGTGCACGCCTTAAGCAAAAAAGGCGCAGCAGATTTACAAACAGGTGAGATGGCAAGAGCAGTGCCTGATAATGTGGAGCTGTCTTCATAATGTATACCGTCGCGATAATCGCCATTTTGATTACTATTTTGCTGGCACTGGCGCGTGCCTTGTCGGGACCAACGGTTTACGACCGCATTGCCGCGATGAATATCGCTCGGCACTAAAACAATTTTACTGATTGCCGTGTATGCTTTTTTTACCGACCGGAAAACAATTAGGCTCAGAGTAAAATAAATATTCTATTAGTAGGGTAACTCGCCCTTCAGGGTGAAATCTGAAAATCAAAGGGGTTAGCCTGTTTGGCAACTTAACTAACAGGCGCCAAATTCATTATAAAGCAAGACTTAGCGAGCAGGGATGCATTAGAATTAAAACCCTATTGATTGACCAATAATTCTTCATGCCATTACCTTTATTTACAGTAGATCAAGTACGCGAAATGGACAGGCTGGCGGTGCAGAGCATGCCCATTACGGGGCTTGATTTAATGAAACGGGCGGGGCAAGTTCTCTTTGACGAGGTGTTAACAATACCGGCGCATAAAGACGCAGTACATATTTTTTGTGGCGCTGGGAATAACGCCGGAGATGGTTACGTATTGGCTAAATTACTGCTTGAATCGGGTATTCAGCCACGGGTCTATGCGGTGTTTGATGGTGCTAAATTAACCGCTGATGCGTTAAGCGCGTTCAAGGAATTTAGCGAAATAGGGCGGGTGACCAGCGCCTTGCCAGCTGAGCTATGTTCCGGTGTCATCGTCGATGCATTAATTGGTACTGGCTTGAGCAAGCCTTTAAGTGGTGAATTTTTAGCCGCCGTTGATTTAATCAATAGCGCGCGACTAACTACTTTGGCGGTTGATGTTCCTTCGGGTTTAAACGCCGATACCGGCTACGCGGAAGTGGGGACGGTACGGGCGGATAAAACGATCAGTTTTATCGCGCTCAAACAGGGTTTATATACAGCGGATGGAGTGACTTATGCGGGGGACGTTATGTTGAATGATTTATCAGTTAACGAGCAGGTGGTTAGTAGCCAACAAGCCGGGGCCGAGTTGTTATCACTCGAGGCGTTGAAAAAAATCTTTGTTCCTCGCGCTAAAAACTCGCATAAAGGCGATTATGGCCACGTACTAATGGTGGGTGGTGATAGTGGCTACAGCGGGGCGATTCGGCTAGCGGGCGAAGCCGCTTTAAGGGTAGGTTCTGGACTGGTGAGTATCGCGACGCGTGCAGAAAATGCAGCGTTAATAAGCGTGGCTCGGCCCGAGTTAATGTGCCATCGGGTTGATAAGCGGTCGGAACTTCGGCAACTCGCCGCTAGATGTACCGTGCTGGGTGTAGGGCCGGGTCTGGCGCAAACGGCCTGGTCGCATGATTTATTTGAAGCGGCGCTAGGCCTGGATATTCCCCTGGTGTTGGATGCCGATGGGCTTAATTTATTGGCAAAACAACCGTACAAAAAGACTCACTGGGTATTGACACCGCACCCAGCCGAAGCAGCTAGATTACTGAATTGCACTACGGCTGAAGTTCAGCAAGATCGCTTTTCAGCGGTTAAAAAATTACAACAGCAATATGGCGGCGTTATCGTGCTAAAAGGTGCGGGTAGTTTGGTTTGTGGCGGCGACAAAGTGTTTGTTAGCGCGGCGGGAAACCCCGGCATGGCGTCTGGTGGCATGGGGGACATCTTAACGGGGGTTATCGCAGGTTTGATGGCGCAGGGTTATAGCCTGATTGATGCGGCTAAATTAGGCGTCACTATTCATGCAACAGCGGGAGATCGCGCTGCACTTGCGGGTGAAAAAGGCTTATTAGCGAGCGATTTAATGCCCTATATTCGAGAGTTAATGAATGAATATTAAAGATGAAGAGGCCATGTTAGCCGCGGGTAATAAGCTGGCGGCTCAGCTTAAGCCTGGTATGGTAGTTTTTTTAGTGGGTAATCTGGGTGCAGGAAAAACCACTCTGGTACGCGGTATTTTGCGTGGATTAGGTCACTCGGGCGCGGTTAAAAGCCCTACGTATAATATCGTTGAGCCGTATAGCATTAACGAGCAAAGCGTTTTTCATTTTGATTTATATCGCCTGATGGACGTTGAAGAGTTGGAGTATATGGGGATACGCGATTATTTAACCGACGATTCAATTTGTTTTATCGAGTGGCCCGAGAAGGGTGACGGTTTATTACCTAAACCGGATATACAGATTGAGATAAAAATTAATGGAAGCGAACGTGAACTACTAGTCAGTTCATCGTTAGAGCTATAAAAAATACTTGACAAACAGTTAGTTGAAGAACTATTCTCGAAATAACCTTGTAGTTTATTCGGAGATCGCACGTATTTTTTATACAATAAAACTTATGAAAACACTCCACACACGCTCATTTTTCGCCGTAATTTTCTCAATATTGTTAATGATGTTATTGAGCCCGTCGGTATTTGCGGGATCAGCTAAGAAGGTCGATTCACTACGGTTTTGGACGGCGCCAGACCATACCCGTATCGTGCTTGGCATTAGCGCTCCAGTCGAGCACAAAATTTTCACATTGGATAATCCATCGCGTCTGGTCCTTGATCTGGACGGTATCGCCTTCGATACAGCGTTGCCAACCATCTCGTCTAACCATGAGGTTGTTAGCGTCATGCGGCAAGCAGCGCGCAATAAAAATGATTTGCGCGTGGTGATCGACTTAAAAACGACCATTCAGGCGAAGAGCTTTTTGCTAAAACCTAACGCCAGTTATGGCCACCGTTTAGTGATCGATTTATACCCTAAACAGAGACAGTCGGAGACGAGGCCGGCTGTTATTAAGAAGGCAGCGAAAAGCTCAAAAAACAAAAAATGGGTTATAGCCATCGATGCTGGGCACGGCGGTGAAGACCCAGGTGCCAGGGGTAGAAGAGGCACTCGTGAAAAAGACGTGGTATTAGCGATAGCTAAAAAACTGGCTTCTCAAATTAACAGGGAGCCCGATATGCTAGCTTATTTGGTACGTTCGGGCGACTACTATATTGGATTGCGCCAGCGGATGGAAAAAGCGCGTAGAGCTCGGGCTGATTTGCTTGTTTCGATTCACGCTGATGCGTTTAAAAATCGGGCCGCCAAGGGTTCATCGGTTTATGTGCTGTCGAATCGTGGCGCGAGTAGTGAGGCGGCAAGGTGGTTGGCCGATAGCGAAAACGCGGCCGATTTGGTCGGTGGCGTGAGTTTGGACGATAAAGACGATATGTTGGCTTCGGTGTTGCTGGATTTATCACAAAACGCAACAAAAGATGCCAGTGCAACGGTAGCGGGTGAAGTTTTAAAAAACTTAAAAGACGTCGGTCATGTGCATAAAAAACAGGTACAGCACGCTGGTTTTATGGTGCTTAAATCGCCGGATATTCCTTCAATACTGGTAGAGACGGCGTTTATTTCCAACCCTAAGGAAGAAGCGAAGCTTCGTGACACCAGACACCAGACAAAAACCGCAACAGCAATTTTACGCGGTATTAAAACTTATTTTGCTCATCAACGCTTGCCTTCAACGCCTACGACGCGCATCGCAAAGGCTAGTTACAAAATTAAAAAGGGTGACACCTTATCCGCTATTGCCCAGCAGCATCAGGTCTCGCTCACTTCTTTAAAAAAAGTGAATAAGATGGAAACAAGTCGTATTCGCATTGGGCAGGTTATTCAAATACCTAGTTAGTTTTTTTTCGATACTTCGATACAATGCGTGTTATCTACACAGTTATCTAAGTATCGAAAATCTATGTCCATTAAGCAGTTACCCCCACAGCTGATCAATCAAATTGCCGCCGGAGAAGTCATCGAACGCCCGGCTTCAGCGGTTAAAGAACTCATTGAAAATTCTTTAGACGCTGGCGCTTTACAGGTATCCATTGAAATTGAAGAAGGTGGTTCGCGTTTAATACGCGTGACTGATGACGGTTCGGGTATTAATAAATTAGATTTAAGTTTAGCCTTATCCAGGCACGCGACCAGTAAAATTGAATCACTCCTTGATCTAGAGTCGGTACTCAGTTTTGGCTTTAGAGGTGAAGCCTTACCGAGCATGAGTTCTGTCTCGCGTTTAACGTTGGTCTCGCGACAGGCTGGAGAAAGCGCGGGCTGGAGCGTTAAAGCGGATGGCACCGAGGAAGAACTCGATCCCGTACCAAGCGCTCATCCTTTGGGAACCAGTGTTGAGTTGCGTGATATTTTTTATAACACCCCAGCGCGTCGAAAGTTCCTTAAGACGGATAACACCGAATTTGGCCATATCGAAACGGTAGTGAAGCGTATGGCGTTAAGCCGCTTTGACGTGGGTTTTAGCCTTAAACATAACCAGCGACAAGTGATTGAGTTAAAACCTGCTTTAAGCAATGAACAAAAAGATCAGCGCGTAGATTTGCTTTGCTCCCAAGGCTTCGTGGAGCAGTCGATTGAAGTGGATGTGGTCAATGGCGATTTAGGGCTGCAGGGCTGGGTTGGCTTGCCGACGTACTCAAGGTCACAAGCCGATATGCAGTTTTTTTACGTCAATGGCCGTCTAATACGAGATAAGTTAATTAATCACGCGGTGCGTTTGGCGTATAAAGATGTGTTATTTCACGGCCGACACCCCGTTTACGTGTTGTATTTAACCATAGATCCAACCTTGGTCGATGTGAATGCACACCCGGCAAAATTAGAGGTGCGTTTTCGCGAAAGTAAGGCCGTGCACGATTTCGTTTATCGCCGAATTAAGCAGTTATTAAGCGATACTCGACCCGCCGATCATTTTTCGATTAAAACGATGCAACCCAGCGAGGCTTCAAGTAGCCCCGCATACGCTGAAATGCAGCAACGGCATATGCCAATGTCTATTGCCGACTCAGCGGTACGATATGCAGGCAAGCCGTCTTATCAAATGCCAGCAATGACGCCTCGGGTTAGCGCGTTTGCAGGTCACGCTGATCATCAAGATCATGCTGCGCCGCCAATGGGTTTTGCTATTGCTCATTTGCATAATACCTATATTTTGGCAGAATCCGAGAAGGGGTTGATATTGGTCGATACGCACGCGGCGCACGAGAGAATCGTTTATGAGAAACTGAAAAAACAGTACGACGCGGGTAATATGCCGGCACAGCCTTTATTGATTCCGCAAAAAATTCAGTTATCTGATGAGGAAATGCAGCTCTTCGAACAGCACCAATCGTTACTCGAAGGCCTGGGCCTTGAGCTCAGTGCTTCTGGACCAAACACCCTGTTAGTGCGCGCTATTCCCGTTCTATTAGCGCTGGATGACGCCGAAAAACTCGTGCGGGATATACTGCAAGACCTTGATGCCACGGGAGAAAGTAATGGCGTTCAGCAGGCTTGTTATGACGTATTGGCTAGCATGGCCTGTCACAGTTCTATTCGCGCTAATCGTCGTTTAACGGACGTGGAGATGAACGTTTTATTGCGCGATATTGAGCAAACAGATAACAGCGGCCAATGTAATCACGGCAGACCCACCTGGGTGTTGCTGAATGCGCATCAACTGGATGCTCTGTTCTTAAGAGGGCAATAAACATCCATGTCTGAGCTGCTCTTACCTCGCGTAATTTTTTTGATGGGCCCTACCGCTTCGGGCAAGACGGCCCTGGGTGTTGAGCTTGCAAGCTCGTTAAACGCTGAAATTATTAGTGTGGATTCGGCCCTGGTCTATCGGGGTATGGATATCGGCACCGCCAAGCCAGATTTAGCTGAGCGACGGGGTATCACGCACCATTTGATCGATATATTGGACCCGTCTGAAGTGTTCTCTGCTGGGCAATTTCGAGAGCAGGCCCTTGCGCTGGTCGCGGATATTTGCGGCAGGGGTAAAGTGCCCATATTTGTCGGTGGAACCATGTTGTACTTCCACGTGTTACTCAATGGTTTGGCTCAATTGCCCGATGCAGATGTCGGTATACGAGAAGAAATAGACCAGCAAGCCCAGCTAGAAGGTTGGGTTGCAGTACATAACAGATTGAAAACGATCGATCCAACGGCCGCTGCTCGCATACACCCTAACGACCCGCAGAGAATCCAGCGCGCGCTCGAGGTGTACCTGGTGTCGGGTAAAAGTCAGACGGATTGGTTGAATGAGCAGGCGAAGCCGCTTTTGCCCTTTCAGCCGTTCAAATTCGTAATAGCACCAGCCGAGCGCGAGGTATTGCATAAAAAAATCGTTTTAAGGTTCGACCAAATGCTAGAGCAGGGCTTTTTGGATGAGGTCAGAGGACTGCTCAACAGAGGAGACCTTAACGCATCCATGCCCGCCATCAGA
>JASJGO010000083.1:0-5241 GCA_033791505.1 Cycloclasticus sp. | reverse complement strand
TCGTTTTTAAGCATTGCTGGCATCAAAGCTCGGCACAAACGAACAATACTCATAACATTTACTTGGTAATAGCGTAACCAATCTTCATCGTTAGTTTCAAAGAAATCCTGAACACCAAATATACCTGCGTTATTCACGAGTATTTCAATATCACCTAAATCCTTGGTTTGACGAATAACACTTTCACACCCGTCTTCTGTTCCAATATCTCCATCTATAAAAGCATATGCCCCTATCGAAGAACATATATTTTCTGCCTCTTTACGATTACGGCCATGAACAATAACCTTAGCTTTGTTTTCAACAAAAGCTTCTGCAATAGCCTTACCTATACCTTTAGTAGAACCTGTTACTAAAGTAATTCTTTTTTTAATATCAAACATACGTGCCCCTCTGCTACCCGTTTATATCAGACCCTATAACGTCACAAGCAAAGGCGCGCGTTAGCGCGTCCAGCCCGCAGGGCGATTTTGCCTTGCCTTGTTATAACGTGATCCCAACAAGTACGTTACTAGGTACACCCCTGTTTGAACCATTACTGTCATTTGCAATACTGCTTGAGTTTCCAAGTCATCTGTGACGTTGTGCCACCCCGTGGAATACCCATATACAACTGTGCCAACCAACTGAGACAGCAGCAATGAAATGTAACCTGATATTCCGAGCTTAGGAACGGAATACTTCACAGACCAATAAGATGCCAAGTAGCCGATTACGATTGGCGTAACGAATGGGATTATTATTAGATTTGGATCAAATCTATAGTCGGGGAAGAAAATCCCTCTGAGCAATCCGATTGTTAGTAAAGCTAGAATCCATTTCATATTGAGTTATAACGTCACAAGCAAAGGCGCGCGTTAGAGCGTCCAGCCCGAAGGGCCGTGTTGCCTTTGTTTGTTATACATTTGCCGTTACTCTTTATGTTTTTCTATAAATGGAGTTAAGCGATTTATTAGTTGTTGTTGCTTTCTCAACTAATGATCCTTTATATTTTAGGTATCCTACTTCTTCCACATTCACTCCACCTTAAGTCGAAAAAAAGGCTAACTTCCGTGCAATATTCTGAAAAACCTCAAGTTTTTGGATTCGATTTGATACGATTGTTAGCCTTAGATGCCCAATGCATAAGAAACACTCGACATTACCTGATGGGCCAATTCAGCTTCTTTTTGTGCCATTTTAATTTCACCCCTATCGAAAAATGCTTTTTCATGTACCAATTCTTTTCGTGTAGTTTTAAATGAATCAACCTTATTCAATAATTCGGCATCCAAAACACCCAGTAAAATTAGTTTTTCTCGATACGGTTTGAAATCATATTTTTTAAATTCGTCATCGCCATACTTAGACACAATAAGCTGATGGAGCATTGACTCTAGCCACATACCCGTAAAAACCACTACGATCATAGACTGTTTGAATGAATTATGGGAGGGATCATATTTAATGATATTGCCACCAGACCCATCACCTTTTGGAGTTTTTCCCTCATCAGAAAGTGAACACATTTTTGAATATGCCTCTTCTGATATTTCCCTATAAATCGATGCATTCGAGCAAACCATACCTTGAACTCCTTGAGAGGCTAACGCCCACAGAACCAGGCCAATAATCGCTTTCTGGGTCCTTGTTGCTGTGTTTGTTAGGCATGATTTTCTTTTTTTAAGTAATTTTCCATTATTTTCCAGTCTTTTGAAACTTGAGTTGCACCCCTTTTATTTTGTGATCGCTGGGAAGGGTGGGCTTGAAAAAATACTTTAGCGCTGCCTACTTCGAAAGGATTAGCTACAGCTTCATTCATATCGTAATCTAGCTCTAAACCAGATGTCTTTTTAATAGCATTAAATGTCTTCATACCAAGCGCGACAACTATTCTCGGTTTGATTATTTTTATCATCGGTATTGTATAGTCTAGAGCAGCTTTCCTGAGATCCTTTACTTTAATTTCTGCACTCATACGTTCAGGTTTAATAAATGGAAATAAATTTGTGGTATAGGTTTCCTTTAAATTTAAATTTAAGTGTTCTTTTAGAAGACGGACTAGATTTTTATTTGTCCCAACCGATGGAGTGTACCCAAATCGATTAGTTTCTTCGCAGATTGTGCCTTTCAAATTATCTTCCGATGACCAATCTTGGAGTGCTATAAATACGTCCGCATTAACATTATGAGCAGACTTACTGTATGGAGAAACATAATCGCACTCATAAGCTCCTTCAGCAAAAGCTGGATCAGAAATATTTTTATATCCTTCGTACACATTTTCTTGGCGATGTTTAGCTAATGCTAATAACTGTAACTCTTTAGTGCACTGGTTCATGTCGTATGCCAACAGTGTGATAAAGCGGACCCTGTGGTCCGTTTTTAAATGCTTACGCACGAGCACCGGTTGAATACAGGTGATTAACACAGTAAGCACTACCTTTTACTTGTTTGAGATTGCAGCCTGACCACATACATGAATCATTGGTAAGGCCACCCCGATTCACTGTCATTTGATCTTTTATAAGTGACTCACTATCAAATGATTCCCAGTTATCTTGCGAAGGGATTTTTACCGCATAGCAAGTCTGGTATTTGTCCCACTCGTCTACTTTGTAGTACTGGCCACATTCTGGGCACCGCATTAGCAAAACCCAATTTCCGACATCTAGTCGCTTAAACTTTGATTTGAAATCAGAGTGACTAATGTTGGTTGTTCGCTACAGTTACACATAGTTCCTTTAAGCATTTAATGCCACTATAAAAGGCGCAATTTAGCGCGTCCAGTGAAGGCCTTTTTTTTGGCCGGAACGATTTTTGATAGCCTTATTAAACCCTTAACCGCCGCCGCTTAAGATTCAAACGTGACGCTTCCAATCATCCAACGCTTCTTTTGTATAACGAATAGTCCTAGAGCCAACGTTTTTAAAATCAGGCCCTGTACCATTCATCCGATGTTTATCTAGCGTATTGCTAGCCAAGCTAAGGTAATCTGCTGCTTGCTTTGTTGTTAGTAAAGATTCGTCTTTTGAAGGGTTTTTAGTCTCAGTCTTACCAGATAGCTCCTTTTGCACTTCAGGGATTTCTCTCTCAACAAAAACAGCACCGAACATAATAGATTTAGGCTCATCAAGAACAAGCCATCGCTCATCTTGAGACACACGCTTAATAACAATATGATCCTGGACGATGGCCTTCAATATGTCAGTCTCCTTCAAGCGAACCCAACCATCTATTGTGCTTGATGAGGATTTTTCCGCGCTCCACTGATCAGCCATGACAAATAAGGGGAACTGACCATTCCCCGCCGCCTGAATGACATCAGAAATAGCTTTCCCCCAATCTCTTGAAGCTTCTATAACGGTTTGGTAGGGCGTATCAAGGTTCACGGCTAGATCCTCAATGGGGTTACGTTAGATGTCAGCCTAGGTGGCCTTAATTTATCTACTGCATGCGCTTTATGATCTGGCGATAAGTGAGCATAGCGTATGGTGACACTTAAATCTGCATGACCCAGTAGTTCACGAATGGTATTCAGGTCTTCTCCCAACATCACCAGTCGGCTAGCAAAGTGGTGCCTAAGATCATGCCAACGAAAATCTTTAATCCTGGCTTTGGCTAAGACGTTATACCAAGACTTTTTGATATCCCGTAAGGGCTTCCCTTCTCGGCCAGGAAAAACATACCCTTCTTTCCCCACCTGTTCACCCCATTTTGACAACGCCATCAACGCCTCTTCGTTCAAAGGGACATAACGCGTTTTATTACTTTTTGACTTTTCGGCCCGTATTGTTAGCTGTTTCAACATGAAGTTAATATCACGCCACTCGAGGGAAAAAATTTCACCCTTTCGCAACCCTGTGTTCAACGTAAGGATAACCATAGGTTTTAGAAAATCGGCAAAGGTGTTACTCCTCAGGTCAGGAAAGAGTTCGTAGCCTCGCTGAGCTAAGTGGTGATTGTGTCGATCTCTACCCTGTCGGAGTTCTTCTTCTCGGGAATCCAGTGCTTGGCGAAGGGCTACCTCCTCATCGTAATCAAGATAACGAACCCGTGTTAGACGATCAACCGAATAGCTTTTGACTCCAGCAATGGGGTTATAGGGGATCAAGTTCCACTCAGCAGCTTTGGAAAGGCACCCGCGTAAGGCCATAATGTCGCGGTTAATCGTTGCCTTAGAGATCCCCTGACTTAAGCGCTGCCTGCGCCAGCGTTCAACATCAATTGGATTAATGGCATCCATTGGCCTGTTCAACAGAAAACCAAACTGGCGCTTTAAGCGTCTTATCGTTTCAGAGCCACGTTTACGATGATCATCCAACCAATCTGTGTATTCCTTTTCAATAAACCACAAAAGGACTTTGCGAGACTGAAGTTGTTTCTCCCGCTTAACCATCTGTTTTCGATGTTGCACGTCCGTACCGCCCGCAACATCTCCAGCCAAGGTCTTAGCACGCCGTCTAGCTTCATTTGGTTTTAGCTCTCCAACGCGGCCAATTTTAATGCGTTTACGAGAACCGCCCTTTTCTCGGTAAGAAAAATAATAGATCTTGCGTCCACTAGGTTGAATACGAAGAATAAAACCGGGCAAATCGTTATCGACAACCTCGTAAGGCTTTACCTGAGGCTTAAATGACTCCAACGTTGAAGCAGTAATTTTGGCTTTCATGTCAAAAGCCCTTTCAGTATTAAGTCCATATTAAGTCCATATTAAGTCCACTTTTCGTCCAAAACCTTCCATAACACGCAATGAATAACAAAACGCCAAATGATTATAACATTATGTTTTATATGGAAAAAATATGGATTTTTATGGAAATTTATGGATACTCATGGAACCCCATTTTTAAATCATAATGCTGGGGTCGGTGGTTCAAGTCCACCCGTAGCTACCATATATATCAATAGGTTACAGGTTCTTCAAACCGCTTTTCTATTCTCCCTTCGCCCAATTGCGGGGAATTTGCGGGAGTTTTCAATCCTCAGTAACGTCACGGTCGGTGTCGAGCTTCCAGACCAACTCACCTTCTCTACAGCGCAGAGTAATTCTCCAACTTCAGCCGCAGAATAATGCGTAGTGATCTGTCCATTCTTATGGCCCAACAATACCTGTCGCGTCTCATGACTCACCCCTTCGGCACGTAACCGCCTACCAAAGGTATGTTTCAAGTCATGCACTCGCACCTGAGGAATGCCTATCTCCTCTCGTGCTCGACGCCAAGCCTTGGTATTGATGCGATCAACCGGCTTTCCATTCGA
>JASJGO010000082.1:0-15326 GCA_033791505.1 Cycloclasticus sp. | reverse complement strand
ATTCCCTCTGGCGAATTAGCCAGTAACTGCATGATTGGTGGAGATCCTAAAAACCCACCTTTATTGCTATTACACGGTGCAGGGCCTGGTGCAAGCGCGATGTCAAATTGGGAGGGATGTGCCCCAATTTTAGCCAAAGATTTTTACGTGATCGCACCCGATGCAATTGGCTTTGGAAAATCTGAAATGCCGAAAGAAATCCCACATAAAATTGCGCGTTGGATGGGTTACCGGGTTGAGCAGGTCAAAGGCTTGTTAAATGAATTAGGCGTTGAAAAAACACACGTAATTGGTAATTCAATGGGCGGCGCTCTTGCATTGCAGAGTGTTGTTGAAATGCCGGATCGTTTTGATAAATGCATGCTAATGGGCGCAATTGGTGCGCCGTTTAAAAAGTCTGCCTCATTGGCGCGTATGATGAGTTTTTACGATGACCCGCGTCTTGCACGTTACCGTGAACTGATTGAGAGCTTTGTTTATGACCCTAGCGTTTTTGAAGACTTGGAAGTAGTTATGCAAGACCGTTTTGATAAAGCGATGGATCCTAAAATTCGCCCTATTCAAGAAATTATGTTCAAAGCGATGAACGAAGATATGGATAAGCTTATTATCCCCGCCCCTGTGTTAAATCGTATGGAACATGAATGGGCTATTGTTCATGGGCGCCAAGACAGAGTGGTTCCATTAGAAACCAGTCTATATTTCATTGAGCATTTGAAACGTGCAGAATTGCATATACTAGATCGTTGTGGCCACTGGGCTCAAACACAACGTTGGGATGGCATGTACCCCATCATTATGTCTCACTTTTTGGGTAAAGAACTCAGGTGCTAGATCAGAAAATATTAAAAGCCTCTGCGCTAGCGCTGGATAAAGCGCTAGCCAGTGGTCAAACCATCCCTCAGTTCTCACAGTTGTATCCAGAAATGACCATTGATGATGGCTACGCCATTCAAGCAGAGTGGACTAAACTGCGGTTGGCTCAGGGACGAAAAATTATTGGTCGCAAGATCGGTTTAACGTCTCGTGCGATGCAGCAGGCCTCGCAAATTACCGAACCCGATTACGGCACCTTAATGGACGATATGCTGTTTTCTGATAATTCAGAAATTCCGTTTGATCGATTTATTGCGCCCTTGGTTGAAGTGGAAATAGCATTTGTATTAGGTGAACGGTTAGAGGGTGATAATATCACCTTGACCGATGTGTTAAAGGCGACCGATTACGTTTGCCCGGCGGTTGAAATTGTCGATTCTCGCGTTATTCGAGTAGACCCTGAAACGGGCAAACGCCGCAAAGTATTTGATACCATCGCCGACAACGCCGCTTGCGCGGGAATTATTACCGGCGGTCTGCCGGTAAAGCCGACGGACGTGGATTTACGTTGGATTGGTGCGATCGTTTCGCGTAATGGCATTATTGAAGAAACCGGCGTCTCTGCGGGTGTGCTTAATCACCCGGGAAATGGCATCGTTTGGCTGACCCGACGCTTTGCACCCCACGGCATTGCGCTCGAACCCGGGCAAGTTATTTTGGGCGGCTCCTTTACTCGTTTATTATCAGTTGAACGCGGTGACACCTTCCACGCAGATTTTGGTCCATTAGGAAGCATTGGCTTCCGCTTCGTGTAATTTTAATCGCTGGGAGGCGTGAGCTATGTCATTAGCAATGACAGAAAATAAGTTTAAACAAGCGATAGTCACTAATCAAAAACAACTGGGAGCATTTATGGCGCTGGCGGACTCAACCGCGGCAGAGTTAATGGCGACCACGGGTTTTGACTGGTTATTAATTGACGGCGAGCACGGCCCGAATGATATTAAAAGCATCATGCAACAGTTGCAGGCCTTAGCGGCGTATGCCGTGAACCCCGTGGTGCGTTTGCAAGACCATAACGTAGCCGATATTAAACGGGTGCTGGATGTGGGCGCGCAAACCTTGTTAATTCCCATGGTGGATTCAGCAGAACAGGCAGAGCAACTAGCTAAAGCGGTGCGCTACGCGCCAAATGGCATTCGTGGTATGGGTGGTGGTTTAACTAGAGCAACCCGTTGGGGAGCCATTAGCGATTATTTAGAACACGCAGATAATAATATTTGCCTGGTGTTGCAAATAGAAAGCCCGGAAGGTTTGGCCGAGCTTGATGCGATCACTCAAGTGGACGGCGTGGATGCAATTTTTATTGGCCCGGCCGATTTAGCCGCTGCTATGGGGTATTTAGGTCAGCCCGGACACCCTGAAGTTTGTCGCGTTGTGGAGCAGGCGATACAACGCGTTCACGCGCTCGGTAAACCCGTCGGCGTGTATTGCGGTGACCCTGAACAAACTGAAAAGTATCAGGCAATGGGTGCCAGCTTTTTCTTGATAGCCGCGGATACTATGTTGCTGAAAGGCGCCGCCGATAGTCTGTTGAGCAGATTTCATACTAAATAGCGAGCAGCCCATGGCTGTTGGCCATCAATGGGTTCCTACTTCAGGATGGCTTAAACGAATATAAACGTTGATTCATTGAGTTAGGATTAAAAAATTATTTTTAATAATTAAGGTGCAGGTACCCGATGATAGTTAAAAAACTTGGCATAGCCTTATTATTGTTAACTGTTTACTCGACTAGCTGGGCGGGTGGAACATCGCCCATAGGCCCATCGGGCGGTATGTTTTCGTCGGCTCCCGTGGGCGCCGATGGCTTTATGTCGGGCATGGCTCCACCTCCAGGCGTGTATTGGCTCAATTACAGTTTTCATTACACGGCCGATGAATTTATCGGCGGCGACGGTAAAGAAATTCAGGCTGGGCCGTTAGATGATTTTGCAGCCAATATCACCGGTAACGTGTTCCGTTTTTTATGGATGCCAGAAAAAGACATTCGTATTTTGGGAGGCCGTTGGGCACCAGATTTTGGTGTGGTAGCCATGGATAAGCGCATGAAAGTAGGTGGTAAATGGTATGAAGAAAAAGGCCTGGGCGATCTATTAATAGCGCCTGTTAATCTTTTTTATCAATGGGGTGATGTTCATGCCGTTCTATACGTCGATTTTCTTTTACCAACGGGTGACTATGATAAGAAGCGAGTCGTTAATACGGGCAATAATCACTGGACGGTTAAACCTGCTGCTATTTTTAGCGTAGTAAAACCTAACTGGGAAGTGACGGGTATTTTTAATTTAGATATTAACGGCAGCAATAATGATTATATCGACCCACGTACGGGTCTCGAATCGAAACACCGCTCTGGTAAAGCGTTCCATATGGATTACACCGCGTCCTGGCGCGCCACACCCAACTTAAATATTGGCTTGCAGGGTTATTATTGGGATGACCTTGAGGACGATCGTATTGACGGTAAACGCGTCGCTGATACGCAAACAAAGGTTTTTTCTATCGGCCCAGGTATTCGCTATCAATGGGGCGCTATCAGCCTGGTCGCTAAAGCACAGTATGAATTCGCGGCGCGTAATCGCCCAGAAGGCGAGGTGTATTGGTTACGTTTTACGATGCCTTTGTAATAGTCATTTAGGCGGGCAGAGAGCGCCTTTCCATTAAGGCCATGTTTCGTCGCTCGCTAAAAGAAGATACTGATATTGTTCGACAGAATCGTACTTTGGTCGATCAAAATGGTGCGTTTAGCGATCTTAAAGCCTAGTTCATTATCGGCACGACGCAGTACGTCGTGGCGTTCGCCGGCAAAAATATCGACCTGTCTCTCGAGCCGGTTACGGTAAACGATAAATGAAGAACAAACGTTATACGTATTGGCTTCACTGCCCTCGTGAATAATAACGTTCGACACCATATGGCGCGTTCTTGATGCGGGGTTCTCCGACCAGCTGAAATCACTCAGTAGTTTGCGTAAGCGGCCGCGCATGGCGTCGATATCTTCATCAAAGTGAGCAAATTCGTCGTTGGCTGAATATTCTGTTATATCACCTGGTCTGGCCTTACCACTGCGTCTCATTACATTTCTGCGTATTGGCATAAAGTAGCGGATATCTTCGTCCAGCAGAGCAAACCACTCTTCATATTGAATATTGTCGAGAAGCAGCGCTTCGCGGTAAAAAAATTGTTCAATTTCTTGTTGTAGCGCGGGGTCGGCGCTGGATTTTTTTAATACATCTGTTAGTTGGCTTGCTGAGGACATCGTTTGCTCCTGAATAATAGGCTGTTATTTTTTTGTCGGTATGAAGGGTTACGGTTTTAGCGTATCCCAGCTCGGCTCGGTCATCATTCGTAGCCAATGCTGATACATGCCCCGCGCCGCATCTTCACTGTATACGTCGCTGATTCGACCAGGAAAGTCCGGGTTATCAGTTGCCGACGAGCCCAGGCCCATTTGTACATTGAGTTTGGTTTTTCTGGCTTTAGTGCCTTTGAATACTTTTTGAACCTCAACCCAGTTCTCGCCATCATCTTGCTCAAACACGCCACCCGCAGAGAAAGTGCGTATATTTTGCTTGCGGAACTCTTCTTTAATATCATCTGGCGCGTCAGCGTCAACGACAATAAAAGCCCACACTTCAATTTCGTTGGGCCCACGCGGGTGCCAGGTACGGATGGTATTAATGCCCGGTAAAAAAGAGCAGGTGGGGAAAACAGTCATATGCTGACCGAGCATTCTTTGGCCAAACATATCGCTACCGAGGTGCTCAGAAGCCGCTTTAGCTTGTGGGCTGGCGGTCATATATTCGGTAATTTTAGGCCCCATAATGGCCGCTAACAGCCCGGGTTCATCGACATAATAACCGGTGCCGTGGCCGCCCCATTTTGCACGGTATTGATAACCGTTAGTGGGTATTTTAATATCTTGCAGGCCTACACCTTCCGGTAAACCAGCGGTAATGCCGGAAAGGTGAGACATCGTAGCCGCGTGATACATATCGCTACAAAATTGTTCGGCGGCGAACTTCCAGTTAGCTGGAATAATCCATTTTTGTATGCCGCCGATGGCTTCGGTGCCCGCTGGAGTGCGGTTAAACATCGTATCAATATAAGGCTTTGAATCGGATAGGTAGTCATCTAGCCCGGGAGCCTCAGGGTCCCAGTTTGCAAAAATAAGGCCTCTGTAAGTGGCGACGCGCGCTTGCAAAGGATTCCATTCGGACTTATCCAGACGATCACAATGGCCTTCTTTTTCAAAAGGAACATCAACCAGTTTGCCAGCAATATCATAAGCCCAGCCGTGGTAGGTGCAGACAAAGGCTTTGGCGTTGCCGGCGTCATCGCGCGATAACTTCATGCCGCGGTGACGGCACTGGTTTAGAAAAACGCGGATACTACCGTCTTTTTGGCGAACAGCAATCACCGGGTCTTCGCCCATATAGGTATTGAGGAAATCGCCGGTTTCTTTAATATGAGAGTCGTGACCAAGCAATAACCAGGAGCGCGCGAAAACGCGTTCGAGTTCGAGCTGGTATAAGGCGTCATCTGAATAAATTCGAGCGTCGAGGACGCCGTTTTCATCGCTAACTAGCTGTTTTATCTGCTCGTTTGACCAGCCGTTGCTTGTATTGTCTTCAGTGTTCATAGGTAAATACTCCAGCCGCTATAAATTTATTAATTTAAAGGTGTTATGTTGATGAATGTTGCGCGATAACCCGAACGATGATGGCTTGTTTAAAGAGCTATCAGGCGGCGAGTTGATAAAATTTAATCTGCTGAAAGGATAATTGTTAACGAATCAATTGTCCACCTGAGTTTATGCGACGAAACGCTTTTAAAGTGGACGTTTGGGCGCACTAGAATTAGTGTATGATTCGCGCTTACTCATTTCATAAAAGGCATGAATGACTAGTCGTCGTGCTTTGTAAAGCAAGGGTTGTTCTTTTGTAGTAATAGTATGAAGAGCTACCACCTATAGGAAACTTCAATTGACTACTTTAATACCGTCTTATATCTGGTTGACGTTGATAGCGTCTTTGTTGCACGCCTTTAGTTTTACCTATACCAAGCAGTTTTTGGCTCACTCAAAAAATCGTACGAAATTAGCTTTTTATAGCCAATACGCGGTCGGTATTCTGGCTTTATTCTTGTTGCCCTTCGTGGAGTTGCAGCAATTGTGGGCGGATCTCTGGATGGTTTTATTGATGTGCGCCCTGGTGTTGATTGGTCAAACTTGTTATTTCAGCGCTTTGCGTCATGGTGACGCGTCATTCGTTGTACCCATGCTGGGTTGTAAGATGTTTGCCGTGGCGGGGCTGTCGGTGATTTTCTTAAATGAGACGTATGACTTTTTAGTCTACCTCGGCGCGTTGGGCGCTTTTGTTAGTTTGTTCTTTTTGAATGATGGTAAGTTACACGGCTCGCCCAAGGCGTTGTTTTATATCCTCGTTACCTGTGTTGTATTTGGCTGTGCGGATATCGCGGTGGTCACCTTATTAAACAGGGGAATGGGGGGCTTAGAACTGGCGGTATTTGTTTTTATTGTCCCTACGATATTGTTAATGCCGTTGTCGCCATGGGTGTTTAAAGCTGACTGGGGCGTTTCTAAACCATTTAGTAAAACATTAGCGATTTATGCCGTTACGCATTTAATTGGCCTGGTGATTTTGATGATCGCCTTTAAACAGGCGCAACAGGTAACGGTGATTAATATCGTGCAATCGTCTCGGGGGTTGATGGCCATTGGCGTAGTGTATGTGATGGCACGATTCGGCTTTAGTCATATAGAGCAGCTGACGCGCAGACAATTAACGAGCCGCTTCGCCGGAGGTTTATTGATGTTTGGATCGTTGTTGGTAGCCATTATAGGTTTGTAATACAAAAAAGCCGAGCAGTTAAGTACTCGGCTTTTTGATGGCTTTTTAGTCACGTAGTGACAGTTTATTTAGGCTAGCAAAAAATCCAAATGAAGCCTGTTGAATTCTTCAGGCTCTTCCCATTGCGGCCAATGCGCGCTGTTTTCTAATATGACCATGCGTGCATCGGGAATCATTTTCATGGCTTCTTTTGCCAGTTCAACCGGTTGGCCAGGGTTATGGCGAGTCCATAAAACAAGCGTTGGGCACTGAATATCGCGCATAAAGGCGGGATTAACCCATCTTTCACACCACTCATCATTGATAACACCGCCGAGAATGGTGTTTGCAATTTTCCCCATCACGGGCAACATGCCCGGTTGATCGTAGATGGTGTAACGTACGTCGATGATTTCATCGGTCACCGTTTTTTCAGGTTCGGCCATTAACCAATTAAGTCTTGCCCTGACAATCTCTTTGGTCAGTTGCCCGGCGGCTTTTTTAGAGCGTTCTAAAGCATCAGCTAGCTCAGCTTTACCTTGTGCGTTTGGCGGCATCAAGATGCCGGTATTTTGCACCAGTTTAATGACCCTTTCTGGATGTTTAATGGCGGTCCATGTAGCGACCATTGCGCCTAATGATTCGCCCGAAAGGTAGACCTGATCGGCACCGATGGTATCGAGAAATTTAATAAGGTGGTCTACGAAATCATCCATCGAATAGTCGCAATCGGGTCGGTCCGTGTAACCGTGCCCAATCATGTCTATCGCATACACGTGGAAGTGTTTGGCGTGTTCTTCAATATTCCTTACGTAAGCCTCGGCGTGCCCGCCCGTGCCGTGCAAAAACACCAGCACTGGGCCACTACCGGCTTCTATAACGCGTGTTTTAATGCCATCTGCTAGATAGTATGTTTGGCGATACTCAACGCCCATTAGGTCTGTCCAAATGCTGCTCATTATTGATCCTTTCTATTATTTAAGAGGCCATTTTATTTGCAAATACATTATATTAGAAATTGCTTGTATTTAAAAAAAACTAATGATAGTTTTATTTTTAAATGGAAGCAATAAGGTGAGGATTGAGAATGCTTAAGAGCAGAGGTTTCGACGAAGTAGAAGAACTAAAGAAAATGATCGACTTAAAAGATGGCCGTATTGATCGGCGTATTTTTTGGGAAGATTGGATTTATCAACTCGAATTGGAAAAACTGTTTGCAAAATCCTGGTTGTTTGTAGCGCATGAAAGCCAGGTAGCAAAGCCGGGCGATTTTCTCACTACTTATATGGGCCAAGATAACGTGATCGTGTCTCGCCATAAAGACGGCAAGGTTCACGTTTTCACCAATTCCTGCACCCACCGTGGTAACCGTATTTGTTTTGCCGATCGTGGTAAGACCAGACAATTCAATTGTAACTATCATGGCTGGGCTTTCGGCACCGACGGAGCGCTAATGGGTATGCACGAAGAAAGCCATTACGAGGGGTCGATAGATAAATCAAAATGGGGTCTGCAAAACGCTAGGGTGGAAATCTATAAAGGACTGGTGTTTGCCTGTTTCGATAATGATGCGCCTGGGCTAGAAGATTTTCTCGGTGACTATCGCTGGTACCTTGATATTGTGCTGGATCAAACCGAAGAAGGTACGGAGTTTATTGGCGGCTGTATTAAAAATTTGTACAACGCAAATTGGAAATTTGGTGCAGAAAATTTCATTGGCGATTCGTTACACGTCGGCTGGACGCATGATTCTGGCACTAAAGCGATGACCGCTGGTGGTGCAGTTCCTGAGTATATGCCTGTAGATCCTAATTCTTTTCACGCCAATGCAAATGGACACGGCTGGGAAGGTGGTATAGATGGTATCGGAACTCTGGGGATTATGTCTAAGGGACACCCAGAGCTGATCGAATACTTTCAATCACAACGTGATGATATGGCGAAACGGCTGGGCGATCTTCGCGCACGCAAAATTTTTGGTTCGGTGATATCTGCAACGGTGTTCCCTAATTTTTCATTTCTACCGGGCATTAGCACAATGCGAACATGGTTGCCCAAAGGGCCGCGTCAATTTGAGCTGCGTGCCTGGACGGTGGTGAATAAAAATATGCCCGACAATATTAGGGACATTATTCAAAATGCCTGCATGACCAGTTTTTCTCCGAGTGGTTTATTTGAAATGGATGATGGCGAAAACTGGGAAAATGCAACCTTGTCTAATGAAGGCGTTATTACGCGCAAACAGGGCTTACACTATGGTTTGAGAGTGGGGACTAGCCGCCGAGATGACCCCGAACTCCCGGGCAATATCAGTAGGCCAATGTACAGTGACGTTAATCAATTGGCTTTTTATCAACGTTGGCTTGATTTTCTTGCCGCAGATTCATGGGACGATATTCCCAAGCAACGCTAATTAGGTGACGAACAGATGGCAAATTCAAAAATGAGCACGGATACGATGACCGACACGGAAAATATGTTGCTTTGGTACAGAGTCAATCAATTCTACAACCAGGAAACGCGGGCTCTGGATGATGAAGACTATGAAACCTGGTTTTCCATGTTAAGCGAAGATGTGCAGTATTGGATGCCGTCTAGAGAAACATTGTTTCGTAAAGACGAACAGGCCGACACAACTAAGCATATGAATCACTACAATGAGACCTTGCAAACGCTGCAGTTACGCGTTGCGCGCCTTTATAGTGGTAGTGCATGGGCTGAAGACCCGCGCACTCGCTATCGTCATATAGTCTCTAATGTCGAAGTTGAGCTGGGCGAACAAAAGGGTGAGCTAAAGGTGCGCTCTAATACCCTCGTTTACCGTAACCGGTTAGAGCGTGAAGAGTATTGGTTGCTGGCTAAGCGTGAAGATATTTTACGTGATGTAGACGGCCGACTTCAGGTTGCCAGACGAAAAATAACACCCGACTTTAGTAGTTTGTTGAGCAAAAATTTAAACGTTTTTTTGTAACAATATTATTTGAGTCAGTCGTTTTTCTGAGGCTCTTGCATAAGTCTAACCGAGGTAATCGTCGTAATGACTACCTCGGTTAGCGTTCGCAAGATTTAAGCTAAACCTTCTTCTTTTAATGCTTTTTGTACCGCCGGGCGAGCAGCAACACGGCCCTGCAATGCCTGTAGCGTTGGCCATGGGGCCAGGTCAAACTCAAAGTATGGGCACCAGCCAAGGATGGTAAATAAATACGCATCGGCCACGCTATATTGTTTACCCAGTAAGTAATCGTTATCGCCAAGAGCTGAAGCCAATTGATTTAAACGGTTGCTAAAGGCTTCTACGAACATGCCTTTCGCCTCGTCGTGCATGGCGGGGTTAAATAACGGCGCAACGCCTTTGTGTAATTCTGCCGATAAAAAGTTTAGCCATTGCTGTAACCGAGCGCGCTCGAAAGTTCCTGCCGCGGGCACGAGATTTTTCTCAGGCACTTGGTCAGCCAAATATTGCACGATGGCCGGCCCTTCAAATAATAGTTCGCCGTTATCCAAACCTAAAGCAGGTACATAACCATAGGGGTTTACGCTGAAATAATCGCTGCCATCTTCGACGGTATGGCTGGCTAAATCTACCTTTACCAATTCATAGGGTAAGCCCGTTTCGCACAGCACGATATGGGGAGATAAAGAGCAAGCTGCTGGAGTGTAATAGAGTTTCATAGAGTTTCATCCTCAAAATAAATTAATGTTTAATAGCCTTGCTAGCAAAGTTATTGTGGGTTTTATTTCAATTATTTTTCAACTGAACGTGGGACGATTGTATATTCTGCGCGGGACGCTAGCAATAAATAAGACTATGATTATGTTTATTTGCAAATACGTGTTTGCTAACATGGGTCGGTCGAAAAACGATAACAAAAACAGGAGAAGTTTAGATGAAAGCATTAAAAAACTGGATGCTCGCCGTGGGCGTGTTTTATATACTTAATCTAGTGCTGTTATGGCCATCTATTTGGGCACCACAATTACCCGGTATGTACCCCGCGGTCGAGCTTTATCAAGGCGAACCCATCTTTCAACTGTTATTAGATGCGTGGTTAATTGTCGGCCTTGGCCTGGCTGCGATCGGTGTCGTGTTATTGGTCGGTTCTCGTCAACCCTTGCGTTATTATGCTGCGCTGTTGCCTATCGTCCTTATAACCGAAACGTTATTCAGTATTTGGGATATATACAGTGCGATGTATTACGAAGCGATGGAGCTGGCGGTGATCACGCTGGTGATACACCTTATCATTATTGTTTCTGGTGTCTGGGTATGGAAAAAAATACCGGCGCTTGAGCAAAGTGCCTGAGCACGATATGACTCAACACCCTATTGAGGAATAGTTGATATGAACACTGAACATAAACACAAAATGGATGCCCGCTATCTAGTGGGTAGCCTGATGTTATCGATTGGCCTATACGGATTCTATTTAGCTGGGCCGTGGAACTGGCTAGGGGTGTTTGCATTTATCGTCGTACTCAGCCTGGATGTGGGCTTTCCGCGTGATGAAGCACCTCGTTCGGTGGACTCAGGTGGCTTGCAAAATATGGTGCTGTATTTGCAGTTACCCTTAATTATTGCCCTCTGGCTCCTGTTCGCGGAAATCTTGGCTAAAGGAGATAGCAGCGTATTCGAAATGAGCGGTGCAATACTGTCACTCGGTTTTTTGAGCGCCTTAGGTGGCTTACCGCCCTCGCATGAACTGATGCATCGAAACGGACGCTTTGCGCGTTTTTATGGCAGCCTTTATATTACAATTTTCTTGTTACCGATGAGTGATCTTGGCCACGTCCAGGGGCACCACCTTAAAGTGGCCAGTTCAGAAGATAGCGACACGCCACGACGAGGAGAGCTCGTTTATACCTTCGCCTTTAGGTCATTATGGGGTCAGATGGCCGACTCGTTTAAGATGGAGAGGCAACGCCTGGTGAAGTTAAACAGATCTCTTCTTTCACCAACGGGGCGTTTCTTCCAATCCTTGGTGACGGTATCATTATGGTTGGGTATCTGGTTTTTTGTCGCGGGTATCGCCGCCTTACCGATATATTTATTAACCATGGTCATCCTGTACCTGGTGCTCGGTGGTTTTAACTACACGCAACATTACGGCTTAATTCGAGAGATCGGCAAGCCTATTGAAGTGAGGCACTCATGGAATCAGTTAAAACCGTTTAGTCGCGCTCTATCGTTCGAAATTTCCAATCATTCTGAACACCATTTAATACCTACGCGTTTTTACACCGACTTAACGCCTTGCCCAGAGGGCCCTCAACTGCCCAGTATTGCGCTGTGTTTTGTCAGCGCATTTGTACCGCCGATATGGGAAAAATGCATAGTAAAACCCAGATTAAAATATTGGGATGAAAACTTTGCAAATGAACAAGAACGGGCATTAGCAGCTGAGGCGAATAAGCGCGCTGGTTGGGCGAGTCTTTAACCGTTTTATCGGGGGCAAAAGGTTTAAGTTTTTTACGCTTTTACTTGACCTTTAGCCTAAGGCTAATACAATACCCATCCTTACGCGCCAGTAGCTCAGCTGGATAGAGTACTCGGCTACGAACCGAGCGGTCAGGGGTTCGAATCCCTTCTGGCGCACCATACATGAAACCCTCCTTTTGGAGGGTTTTTTTTGTTCCCCCCCAAACCTCTCATGCTAAAGAAACGTTAATTTTTTGACGTCATTTTCTAATCCACGAGCTAACAATTTGATATTAAAAACAATTTTAAAATAAGGCGTTAAAACTAAAATACTAGATATAGTTGTTTTGAAAAAAAACAACACATCATCTTGTGTTTTGACGGAAAAGCTCTTAATCTAGCAACTATGGGGCATAGGGAATATGTCACTCATAAATATAAAAAACAAGCAGTGGGGAAGTGATGACGACAGCTAAATTAAAAGTGGTGAAAGAGCAGGTGCCCAATATAGAATTTCAATCGGCCTCGATGGATATCTGGGATAAAAAGTACTGTTTAAAGAAACAGGATGGTTCGCCGGTTGATAACTCAATACAGGATACCTACGATCGTGTGGCAACAGCGATCTCTGAGGTGGAAGAAACAGCAGAAAAACAGGCGTATTGGCACGACCAGTTCGTTTGGGCGTTAAAACATGGCGCTATTCCAGCCGGCCGCATCATTTCTAATGCCGGTGCCAGCGCCTATAAACCAGCGACTTCAACTATTAACTGTACCGTGTCGGGCTCTATCCGCGACTCGATGGATGATATTCTGGGTAAAACGCACGAAGCAGGGCTGACGCTAAAAGCTGGCTGTGGTATCGGTTATGAATTTTCAACCCTAAGGCCAAAAGGCGCCTACGTGTCTGGTGCGGGCGCTAATACTTCGGGTCCTTTATCATTTATGGATATATTCGATAAAATGTGTTTCACCGTGTCTTCAGCCGGTGGGCGTCGTGGCGCGCAAATGGCGACGTTCGACGTGGCTCACCCCGACGCGCGCGATTTTGTTCGTGTTAAGCGCGAAGACGGCCGCTTACGCCAATTTAACCTATCACTGTTAATCACCGACGACTTTGTACAGGCGGTAAAAGACGACGCAGACTGGCCCTTGGTCTTTCCGATATTGGCGAAAGAAATGGACGCTTCGGAGCTTGATCTAAACGATACAGACAAAGTGCTATGGCGCGAATGGCCCATTACAGACGGCTATATAGTGAACGACGTCGGTCTGGTCGCTTGCAGAATATATAAAGTCATAAAAGCGCAGCGTATGTGGGAAACCATTATGGCGTCCACTTACGACTACGCAGAACCAGGCTTTATCCTGATCGATAAAGTGAACGAAATGAACAACAACTGGTTCTGCGAAAACATCCGCGCCACCAACCCGTGCGTAACCGCAGACACGTGGGTGCAAACTTCAACAGGCCCACAGCAGGTACAAGATTTAATCGGCGTACCTTTTGTTGCGCAGGTTGATGGTAAAGGGCACGCATCGGGTGATGAAGGTTTCTTCAAAACAGCCACTAAGCCGGTGGTTCGTTTACAGACCACAGAGGGGCATAAACTGCGTTTAACGGCAGATCATCGCGTCCGCCGTGTGAATCAGTTTACACGTTACACAACCGATACCGAGTGGTGTGAGGCCGGTCAACTTCAACCGGGTGATCGTGTGCTATTGAACGACCATCGCACAGCAGTGGAATGGAAGGGTGAAGAAGCAAACGATTACAACCATGGCCAGGGTTATCTCATGGGCCTGTTGGTGGGTGACGGCACCTTAAAAAGTGACAAAGCCGTATTGTCAGTTTGGAAGCAGCCTGCCATGGTAAATGGTGTTGACGCACACATTTCTACGGGTGTGCAGGCCGTGATGGCGGAGGCCCTTGAAGCCGCGCAAAGCATGCCACATCGTAGTGATTTTAAAGGTTGGCAGGAGATTGCAGGCCGCAATGAATATCGCTTAGCAACGGCATCAGTAAAACAGTTGGCCGAAGAGCTGGGCATGCAGGTGGGTGACAAGCAAATCACCGCCAAGATGGAACGTGCTTCGAGTGATTTTAATCGCGGCTTTCTGCGTGGCTTTTTTGATGCAGACGGTTCTGTGCAAGGTGACCAACAAAAAGGCGTCAGTGTCCGTTTGTCGCAATCTGATTTGCCACGGCTGGAGACCGCACAGCGCATTTTGTTGCGCTTGGGTGTTGCGTCGCAGATTTATAAAAACCGCCGTCAAGCGAGTTTGCGAATGTTGCCAGATGGTAAGGGTGGGCAGCGCGAATATGAAACAAAGGCACAACACGAACTGGTTATCAGTGGTGAAAACCTCATTCAGTTTCAATCAGTCATTGGTTTTGGAGACACCGATAAAGCCAATCGTTTAGAGCAAGCATTGAGTGCCTACAAACGTAAATTGAATCGAGAGCGGTTTGTGGCTCGTGTGGAAACGATTACCGATGATGGCATTGAGGATGTGTACGACGTGCAAGTACCCGGCATCAACACATTTGATGCAAACGGCCTGCATGCCCACAACTGCGGTGAGCAGCCACTGCCGCCTTACGGCTCCTGCCTGCTGGGTTCGGTGAACCTCACCAAGTTCGTCATCAATCCGTTTACTGATGGTGCCGAGTTCGATTGGGAAAAATTTCGCAAGACCGTTGGCATCTTCACCCGCATGCTGGACAACGTGGTTGAGATCAACGGCCTGCCGTTGGAAGGTCAGCGCGAAGCCATTCTCAACAAACGTCGCCACGGTATGGGCTATTTAGGCCTGGGTTCCACTCTCACACTCATGGGTATGGAATATGGCTCTGACGCGTCCTTAGAATTAACCGAGCGCGTCACCCGCGCGCTGGCGATGGTCGGTTGGGAAACCGGCGTACAGTTGGCAGAAGAAAAAGGCCCCGCGCCGATTCTCATCGAAGACTTCACCGTCACCGCCGAAATGTTGCGCAAGCGCCCGGAAATGAAAACCGACGGCTACAAAATCGGCGACAGCGTAAAAGGCAAAATACTGCACGCCCGTTACAGCCGCTACATGCAAAAGGTCGCTGGCGTAAATCCGGAGCTGGTTGCCGCAATGGAAGAGAAGGGTTGTCGCTTCACCCATCACAGTTCCATCGCGCCCACCGGCAC
>JASJGO010000081.1:0-11114 GCA_033791505.1 Cycloclasticus sp. | reverse complement strand
CCTTATTTGAGAGATGCTGACCAAGCCGTCAATTACGTACTTAAAAAAAGGCTGAGGCGTGGTGATATCGTTAGCGTCAATAATCTGTCAAAACCCATCATTATTAAAAGAGGTGACACGATTGAGATTCTGGCAAAAAATAACGAGTTCCAAATCAGTATGAAAGGCGTGGCTCTAAAAGCCGGAAGCAAGGGTGATAAAATTAAAGTAAAAAACATGAAGACTCAAAGAACAATCCAGGGGATTATTTTGGATAACCATACGGTTAAAGTGGATTTATGATAAATTTATTAACCTTCATCAAGAAATAGAATAAGCAGCCGATAAATTAAGTAACAAATTTAGGAATGACTATGTCCATTAAGATTAAAGGCGCGTCTAGCAAACTCAACCAAACCGGCTCTAGCAAATCTAGCGGCGCAGGAAAAAATGCCAAATCTCCACTAACAACGTCCGCGGGCGTATCAAACGATGATAGTGTTGAGTTAACCGAAACCGCTTCAAGACTGCAACAAATAGAACAGGCGTTAAGTAACATTCCGATCATTGATGACGCCCGAGTTGAAAGCATCAGCCAGGCTATCGGAACTGGGAAGTATCAAATAGATAATGAAAAAATTGCCGATCGCATTATCACCAGCGAAGAAGGCCTTAAAGAGGTAAAAAAATAATGATGAATACTCAATCAATCGACCAGCTCATTAAACTGCTTGAAACGCTTGAGAACGTTTCGAATCAATTAAATGATGCGTTGAAACAAGAAAAAGAAATTTTAAGGACTCCTGATAGCCAAGAGCTATTAGCCCTTACTTTCACTAAAAAGAAACTCGTTTCCGACTTAGAAAACCTGACCAAGACAACCCATTTGTTCTTAAAAAAACATAATGTCGAAAAAGGTTTATATCAGTTATCGAACTTTATCTCTGACGTAATGCCAGCCGATAGTCAGCTTCTTCTGAACAATTCATGGTCAACTATTCAAAAATTATCTATCGATAATAAAAAACTAAACGAACTGAACGGCTCTATCATAGAGTTGAACCGCAGGTACACTCAGCGGTCGCTCGATATACTGCGTGGTCAAATAGGCACCAATAGCGCAACTTATGGATCTAAAGGGCAAGTCATGAGTAGCAGGTTATCTAGAAGCGTCAATACAGCATAATTTAAAGTGAGTTTACTGTCTGAGTTGAAATCATTTTTATCTTCAGATAAAGAACCAAAGCACGACGTTCGAAGAGCTAACCCAAACTTTATAATCGACTCTGGTCGCATAAAACATACGCTACGGCTTTTAGTTGAATCACGCGTCCAGGTTTCAATAGTGTTAGACGACCAGTCATATCATACCTGCCGAATATTGAGCGTTTCAGAAAAAGGCCTGTTGCTCGATCAGGTCACTGATCACGAAGCACACAAAAAAATATCGGTACAGAAAAACATCCGGATTAATGCCAAACTCAATTCCGTACACTGCAACTTTAATTGCCTCATCATTCAGCCATATTCGGCTAATGATAATGGTTATTTGGCTTCGTTACCCGAAAGAATTTACTACCCTCAAAAAAGGGCATTTTTTCGAATTCCTTTAGTTGACCTTGAAACACATACTTTCAACGGTTCTACCCAACATTCTAACGACATCGTTTCCGGTTTTATTTATGATGTCAGTTTTGGGGGAATTGGCATTGCTGTTTACTCAAACAATCACATCAAAAAAGGTGATGAATTGTCAGCCTCCAATATGACTCTTAACAATGGTCAAATTATTCAAGCTGACTTAACCGTCTGCTCGGTAAAAAGAGCGCCGCAAGATCGCTTTACTCGCGTTGGCTGCAAATTTCTTAATGTCGAACCGGCGTATAAAAAGAGTATTCATAAATTCATTACAGCGTGTGAGCGTGAACGCGTTAAAAAGCAGCCCGCTGCCCGTATAAAAAACACTTAAACTACCACTTTACCCTATACCTAAAAACCGCATTAATGCTATTATTCAACCTTATAAAAATCACGTAATTTAAAGTTCTATTTACTATTTTTCACCAGATGCCTCGGTAGCTCAGCCGGATAGAGCGCACCCCTCCTAAGGGTGAGGCCGCAGGTTCGACTCCTGCTCGGGGCACCATTTAACTTTAATTTTTACTGAAACCATTTTTTTTAAAGATTTCAACTAGAATCTAAACTAAACAACTTCAAATCAGACGGAATAATTTGATGAACAACTTGCTTCAGCTATTTAAAAGCACATCGGCACTCAATGGGGCCAACGCTAATTATATTGAGGAAATGTACGAACAGTACCTTGATGACCCCGATTCAGTAGATGAACGCTGGCAAAAAGAATTCAATACTATTCGTTCTAACGCTGTATCAATTGATATCCCTCACTCTTCAATAAAAAAACACTTCGCAGCTCTTGCCAAAGCACCAACCGGAGTTCGTGTCATTCAGGGTGGCCTTTCTGCTCAGCAACTGTCCAAGCAAGCTGCCGTATCAAGGCTAATGAATGCTTACCGTATTAACGGACATAAACAGGCAAACGTTGATCCGCTTAATACCGCTGCAAAAAAACTCATTGCAGAGCTTGATATCGCCTTCCATGGATTAAGCGAACTTGATCTTAATACTCAATTTGATACCGGCACTTTGCATAACACGCCTGAACAACTGGCATTAAAAGATATTATTCCCATTCTGCAAGAAACGTATTGCAGCAGTATTGGCGTCGAGTATATGCATATTTCTGACACCGAAATGCGCTCCTGGGTTAGACGCCGCTTGGAAGGCCCGCGTGGACATTTAAATCTTAGTCCCGAACAAAAAAAATGGGCACTAAAATTATTAACTGCTGCCGAAGGTATTGAAAACTACTTACATCGAACCTACGTTGGTCAAAAGCGTTTCTCACTAGAAGGTGGAGAAAGCTTAATTCCAATGTTAGACGAAATATTACAGCGCTGTGGCGAACATGGCGTAAAAGAAACCGTTATTGGCATGGCCCATCGTGGCCGCTTAAATGTGCTAGTCAACATTTTCGGTAAAAAACCTTCTATTCTTTTTGAGGAATTCGAAGGGAAACGGTCCGCCTCTCCCACTAAAAATGGTTCTGGTGACGTTAAATATCATATGGGGTTTTCTTCCGACATTTCTACTCCGGGCGGTGACATGCATCTCGCATTAGCTTTTAACCCGTCACACCTCGAGATTATCAACCCTGTCGTAGAAGGCTCGGTACGAGCCAGGCAAGACAGGCGTGGCGAAACTGGCGAAGACGAAGTAGTCGCTATTCAAATCCACGGCGATTCAGCATTTTCTGGACAGGGCGTTGTAATGGAAACGTTGCAAATGTCTCAAACTCGCGGTTATGGCACTGGCGGAACCATTCACATTGTTATCAACAATCAAGTTGGGTTTACAACGAGTAATCCCGTCGACACCCGCTCAACCCTGTATTGCACCGACGTGGCAAAAATGCTTGAAACGCCGATTTTACATGTAAATGGCGATGATCCAGAGGCCGTTTTATTCGCTTCTCAACTAGCGGTCGACTTCCGTAAAGAATTTAAACAGGACATCGTACTAGATATGGTTTGTTATCGCCGCCGTGGTCACAACGAAGCCGATGAACCGGCGGTTACCCAGCCACTGATGTACAAGACGATTCGCGCATTACCTACAACGCGCAAAATTTATGCTGACCGTTTGATTAAAGAAAACTCGGTGGAAGCAAATGAGGCAGCACAACTTGAAACTGACTATCGAGCTGCACTTGAAAAAGGTGAAATCGTCTCTCGCCCCATTCTCGAGCATAAGATAAACCCTTACGTAGCCAAATGGGATGCGTTTTTAAGCAGTAAGTGGGATGACCCTTGCGATACCACTGTTGACGCGAAAGAATTCCATAAAATTTCAGAGTTAATGCTTGAACTACCGCCTGAATTTGCTATTCAGCCACGGGTAGAAAAAGTATTAGAAAGCAGAAATAAAATGTCTGTTGGCGCTTTACCTATCGACTGGGGCTACGCCGAAAATATGGCCTACGGTACATTGCTAGCCCAGGGGCGCGATATTCGAATCACCGGACAAGACGTAGGCCGGGGAACGTTTTTCCATCGCCACGCCGTATTGCACAACACGCAAAATGGTGAAACATATATACCTTTACGTCATCTCCTTCTCGAACAAGGTACCTTTTCCTTATACGACTCTTTCCTATCTGAAGAAGCGGTACTAGGCTTTGAATACGGTTATTCGACAACAGAACCCGACGACCTTGTTATATGGGAAGCTCAGTTTGGTGATTTTGCGAACGGTGCCCAGGTCGTAGTTGATCAGTTTATTAGTTCAGGAGAAACCAAGTGGGGCCGCTTATGCGGACTGGTTATGCTATTACCTCATGGCTATGAAGGCCAGGGTCCAGAGCACTCTTCGGCTCGATTAGAACGTTACCTTCAGCTATGTGCGGGGCATAATATGCAAGTTTGTGTGCCGTCTACTCCAGCTCAAATTTTCCATTTGTTGCGTCGCCAGTCGTTGAGCGTTTTCCGTAAACCGCTCATTATTATGAGCCCCAAAAGTTTGCTGCGCCACAAACTCGCTACTTCAACGTTAGAGGAATTAACAGAGGGATCTTTCCAGCGAATTATTCAGGAAATTGACGATATTGACCCTAAAAAAGTCACTCGAATGGTTGTTTGTTCTGGCAAAGTTTATTACGACCTTCTTGAGCAACGTCGGGCAGATAAACTTGAAAATGTCGTGATCTTAAGGGCGGAGCAGGTCTACCCTTTCCCTATAGATGAGCTGCAGGAATCTTTCAAAAAATACCCCAAACTAAAACAATTTGTCTGGTGTCAGGAAGAGCCTAAAAACCAGGGTGCCTGGTACCAGATTAGACATCGGTTTTTCGATTTGGTCAGCGAAAAACTAGAACTTAAATACGCCGGCAGGAACATGTCAGCTTCGCCTGCTGTTGGCCAATTTAGTCAGCACGTTAAACAGCAACAAAAATTAATCCAAGAAGCACTTTATTAACGCATTGCCCTTCAAAAAGGAATAAATCATGAGCATTGAAGTTTTAGTACCCAACCTTCCCGAATCCGTCGCAGATGCCACCTTAGTGACTTGGCATAAGAAGGCAGGAGATACCATTCTAAAAGATGAAAATCTTGTTGACCTGGAAACAGACAAAGTTGTTCTGGAGGTCCCTGCTTTATCGGATGGTATTCTCGCTGAGATTTTTGAACCGGAAGGGTCTACCGTATTAAGCGGCCAGTTAATCGCGCGCATTGAAACCTCTGGCGCAGGTGCCGCAGATACAAAACCAACTGAAGTTATTCAACCTCAGGCTGCAACGATGCCAACGGAAAAAAATTCTGGCTCTAACGCTGCGCTAAGCCCAGCGGTAAGAAAATTAGTCGCTGAACATGGTCTGGATACTCATAATATTGCTGCGACGGGTAAAGGCGGCAGAATAACCAAGACAGACGTTCTAAATCACCTAAAATCCCACCAGGGATCTGACGACGTCATTTCACGCCCAATTACTCCAGAGCCTGTTGCACCAGCAAAAGCTTCCAAAGCAGATCAATTACCTACCTTGCCAACTAATGACCGAGCAGAACAACGCGTTCCCATGACGAGACTGCGCGCGAAAGTAGCCGAGAGATTACTGCAAGCGCAACAGAATACCGCCATGTTGACCACCTTTAACGAGGTGAACATGCAACCCATTATGGACATTCGCAACAAATACAAAGATACCTTCCTGAAAATACACGAGACCAAATTAGGCTTCATGTCCTTTTTTGTTAAAGCCTCTGTTGAAGCATTAAAACTGTATCCATCAGTCAATGCTTCCGTTGATGAACAGGATATTATTTACCACGGTTATTATGATATTGGCATCGCCGTATCGTCTCCTCGCGGTTTGGTTGTCCCTGTTTTAAGGGACGCTGATTTAAGGAACTTTGCTGCTATTGAAAGCGGTATTTCAGAATTTGGCATTAAAGCGCGTGATGGTGGCCTTACTTTCGAAGACTTGTCGGGCGGCACCTTTACTATTACTAACGGCGGTGTATTTGGCTCGATGATGTCTACACCTATATTGAACCCACCCCAAAGCGCCATTCTCGGTATGCACGCTATTAACCAACGTGTCGTCGTTGAAAACGGCGAAATGGTCATTCGACCAATGATGTATCTGGCACTTTCTTATGATCACCGAATTATTGATGGCAAAGAAGCCGTTTCATTCCTGGTCACCGTGAAAGACTTTCTGGAAGATCCTTCTAGATTGCTATTAAACGTTTAAAGACATTTTTGGGAGTAAAGTATGAGTTCAGACACTAAGTTTGACGTTGTTATTATTGGTGGTGGCCCGGGTGGCTACGTTGCAGCCATTCGTTGCGCGCAATTAGGCCTTAAAACTGCCTGTGTTGATGATTTTACCGGGAAAGACAAAAAACCTTCTCTAGGCGGCACCTGTCTTAATGTCGGCTGTATTCCGTCTAAAGCTCTACTGGAATCTTCACACCACTACGCACAGTTAAACCATGGGCTTGAAAACCATGGCATTACAGTCTCTGGTTTGAAAATTGACGTAGCTGCAATGATCAAAAATAAAGACGACATTGTAGGTCGATTAACCGGTGGTATTGGCGGCCTGTTTAAAGCGAACAAAATTACCAGTTTTCACGGCCGGGGGAAATTACTGGCTGGAAAGCAAGTTGAAATTACGTCTGGTAAAACCAAGACCACCATCTCAGCAGATAGCATTATTTTAGCTACCGGCTCTCGTCCGATAGACATCTCTTCTGCCCCAGTTGACAACAAAAATATTGTTGATTCAACTGGCGCCCTGAATTTCAAAGAGACGCCTAAAACCTTAGGTGTTATTGGCGCTGGTGTTATTGGCTTAGAACTTGGCAGCGTATGGAGTCGTTTAGGATCGGAGGTTGTGCTATTAGAAGCACAAGATGAATTCTTACCCGCAGCAGATAAAAAGATTGCCTCCGAAGCTAAACGTCTATTCAAAAAACAGGGCCTTGATATTAAAATGGCCGCACGCGTGACGAAAGCTACTTCAAAAGGCAAGAAAGTTATCGTCAATTATGAAGATGCCTCTGGTAGCCATAGTATTGAGCTAGACAAACTAATTGTATCGGTTGGTCGTCGCCCTAATACTGATGGTTTATTTGCACCAGAAGCTCCCATTGATTTGGATGAACGGGGCTTTATCGAAGTCGATGAAATTTGGCAAACTAACCAGCCCAGTGTTTACGCTATTGGCGATCTGATTCGTGGACCCATGCTCGCTCACAAAGCTTCTGAAGAAGGCGTTGCAGTAGCGGAAGTGATTTATGGTGAAGAACCAGAAATCAACTATGACACTATTCCAAACGTTATCTACACCAGCCCAGAAATCGCCTGGGTTGGGCAAACCGAACAACACCTGAAATCAACCGGTGAAAAAATCAAAATTGGTAGTTTCCCATTTAGCGCAAGTGGACGCGCTCAGGCCATGGGGGACACAACGGGTATGGTTAAAATCATCTCTAGTGAAGAAACCGATCAAATTTTGGGCGTTCATATCATCGGCCCTCATGCATCAGAACTACTCGCAGAAGCCGTGCTAGCTATGGAATATTCCGCCAGCAGCGAAGATTTGGCGCTAACCATACACTCACACCCTACGCTCTCAGAAGCAATGCGAGAAGCTGCTTTAGCGGTAGATAATAAAGCTATTCATATCCCAAATAAATAACCCCTCTTAAACTCTCCTAACGGCTACTAGCCTTAGGAGAGTTTTTATGTAAGGCCAAACCATGATTTGCCTTACAAAACAACAAATTTACTTCTGCAAAAGCACCTCATTTAAACCCAACCTGCACCAACTACAATCAGCCAGTTAGATCAAAACTTTAATTAAGTTTATTAAATACAGCTTTCAAATCCCTATTATTTATGAAAATTATTTGTTTATTCCTTTACATAGGGTTAAATCTGCGTTAATTTTAACGCAATCTTGACACTTTATTTAAATGTATTTACTAAGTTGTTGTTTATTAAGTTTTTTATTAAATGACGTTTTTTTGACAATAATAAAAATAAATAATATCAAATGGGGTAGTTGTATGTCGTCAGTCATTTCAGAAGTAATTAAAACCAATGAGATTAATGCCTGTGATCTGTTAATCAGATACCTGGAAGATATGGGAGTTGAATATATTTTCGGCATTCCTGGAGGGGCAATAGAGCCTTTGTATAACGCGTTAGCAAAAAGTGAAAAACGCGGCGGCATAAGAGCCATAACGGCCCGCCACGAAACCGGCGCGGTATTTATGGCCGACGCTTACGCAAGAAATACTGGGAAATTAGGCGTATGTTGTTCTACCACAGGCCCGGGCGCTACCAATATGATCACCGGCATCGCCTCTTCCTATGAGAACAACACCCCGCTTTTAATTATTACGCCACAAGCGTCGCAAGATAAACACGGTAAAAAAGCATTACAGGACTCTAGTGATACCGGCGTTAATATTCCTGGAATGCTCCAATTTTGCACTCGATATAACAGCGTCGTCACGCACATCGACCAATTCGAACAAAAGTTTATTTCAGCAATTATGACGGCCTTCGGCACTCCTAATGGCCCTGTACATTTAAGTATTCCTGTCGATATTATGAATGAGTCAACCTTAAGCAGCGATCATAAATATGATTTAAACACACTAATAAGGCCGCCTTCATTTAAAGATGAACTTGCAACGCAACAACTTATTGAAAAAGTTGTCGTTTCAAAAAAGATTGTATTCGTAATAGGCGGCGGCGCCAAAAACACCTCAGATATTATTTTAAAAACTATAAATCTACTCAATGCTAAATTTGTTGCCACACCAGATGCCAAAGGCTTCATCAATCCATTTCATTCTTCTTATCAGGGTGTATTTGGATTTGCGGGTCATGAAAGCGCAATAGCTACACTTTGTGATAATTCCGTTGATACTATCATTGCTGTTGGAACTTCAATGGGTGAATTCACTAGTAATGCCTGGGACAACAAAGCATTACTTAACAAAAGGCTCATTCACATTGATGACAACGTTGAGAATTTAACTCGGTCGCCGATGGCAAAACTACAAGTTAGGGGAACCATTTCTTCCGTTTTAGAAGAACTAGTCCAAGCAATTATTAAATTACAAGAAAAACAACTCGTCTCAACTCCATACGAACCTAATAAGGTTATAAACAAAATTTCTTTTTTTGCTCAAAAGCAATTTGAAAGCAAAGATTTACTTGCTTTTAAAATGGATAACTTGGGTAAAACTTACGACCAATCCTCACCAATTAAACCTCAATTTTTAATGACACAGCTGACAAAACTGTTTCCTGCCAATACACATTATTTAGCTGATAATGGCAACAATGCAGCTTGGGCTATTCATTATTTAAATCCCTTTGACCGTAGACTTGACTCCCGGCGAGGCAACGAACGCGTCATCAAAGGAAGACGAAAAAGTAATACGGCATTATTTCAGGTTTGCACAGAATTTTGTTCCATGGGATGGTCTGTTGGCAGCGCCATCGGAACCGCCCTGGCCCATCCTAATGATCCGGTGGTCTGCATCGTCGGCGATGGTAGTTTTCTAATGTCTGGCAACGAAATAACCGTCGCTCTGCAGGAAAGGCTGAACGTTATTTTCCTAATCATGAACGATCAACATCTAGGCATGGTTATGCATGGGCAGCGGTTAAATAAATCCGCCGACATCGCCAACACTTTACCCAATATCAGCTACGCACTAATGGCCTCATCGATGGGCATTATGAGCCATACCATAGAATCGGCTGATGATTTAATAGCCCTTGATATTAATACTATTTGTCGACGCAAAGGCCCAACCCTGCTTGACGTTCGTATCGACCCGCAAGAAGTTCCCCCTATTGCCACTCGACTTAAGGGAATGCGTTAATCATGGCCAAGGAAAAAGAAAAAATCACCACTAAAATCTGGTACGAAGAACCAGAAGCTGACAACCCATTTGCAGCAAAAACGGCCTATTGTTCTGGTTATGACGTTTATGGCGAGCTGTTAGGCAAGGTGTCGTGGCCTGAGTATATTTACTTATTGTTTAAACTAGAAAAACCGGAAGCTTGGCAATCAAGCTTGTTAGAATCAGTGGCCGTAGCCATCGCCAACCCGGGGCCTCGTGACCTTAGCGTACGCGCCGCAATGAACGGTGGCGTAGGTGGCTCTACTGCGGCGTCTTGTCTTATGGCTGCACTGGCACCCGGTGCGGGTAAAAATGGTGGCGCTAGAGAGGTTTATCAAGTGATGCGTTTGTGGCAACAATGCGGGTTTGAACTTAGCCAATGGCAGCAACAATTATCCAATTATCAAGACGAGCAGGCCGTTGAGGTTTGGCCTGCTAGCGAACACCCGCCCGGATTTGACCCCTATGGTGCAAGTTGCGCCACGCCAGTGTTACAAACCCTAAAGCATTTAACGGCCATTTATCCTGGTGGTGCCCTCGCCTATTTATCGAGTAAACGTGAGCAGTTAGAACGCTCTGCAAATTGCCCGCTCGACATGACCGGCGTGATCGCGGCGGCTTTTACAGACCTAGAGTTAAGTGATGAACAAGCGGAAATACTATTTTTATTGCTTCGCCTTCCCGGTGCAGCCGTTCATGCACTCGAGCAAAAGAAACTCGGATGGCGCAAATACCCCTTCTTTGGAGATGGTTTAACGCTCACCAACGACCCTGGTCCAGTAAAGGACAAAGAATTATTGCAGGAGTCCTTATGAGAGGGCCAGAGGCGTTAAAAAAAGCCGAAGATAATTGGCATACCGATATGGGCGCTTGGTTTTCTGGCGAGCGTGTGGTTTTTCGCGGTAAAGATTTATTTACTGAGCTAGGAGAACTCTCGTGGTTTAAATATTTGATGTTTGGAATTACGGGCAAAATTTTTTCAGACCGGCAAGTAAGCCTAATTGAAAAAATATGGACTCTGACCGTAAGCTACCCAGAACCACGTTTATGGAATAATAGAATCGCATCTCTAACTGGTTCTGCACGATCAACGGGAGCACTTGGTGTTTCTGCCGGTAT
>JASJGO010000080.1:0-2884 GCA_033791505.1 Cycloclasticus sp. | reverse complement strand
AACAGCATTCTCTACCCGCTTTCCTGCCCGATTCAGAAGAACTCATTGAGCAGTTAAAAAGTCTGTCGCCTTCAGACGTATCATCATTGATGGGTATCAGTGAAAAACTAGGCGCACTAAACAGCAATCGTTTCCTGCAATGGCGAGTGCCTTTCACGCCCGAAAACAGCAAACAAGCATTACTCGCCTTTAAGGGTGACGTCTACGAAGGCTTAAACGCCAACGCTTTGTCAGAAGAGGATTTAAACTGGGCTAATCAGCACCTACGCATCCTGTCGGGCTTGTATGGCCTATTAAAACCACTCGATTTGATACAGCCGTATCGTTTAGAAATGGGCACGCGCTTTGAGAACCTTCGCGGCAAAAATTTATATGAATTTTGGGGCGAACACATCACGCAAAAAATTAATAAAGAAATGGCTTCCGAGCAAAACCCCGTGCTAATAAACCTGGCGTCAAATGAATACTTTAAATCGATCAAAGCAAAACAATTAACAGCCGACATCATCACCCCGGTATTTAAAGACTGGAAAAATGACAAATATAAAATCATTAGTTTTTATGCCAAAAAAGCACGCGGCTTGATGAGTGCCTATATCATCAAAAATCGCATTAAAAACCCAGAAGATATTAAAAACTTCAATACCAGCGGCTATGCGTTTTGCGCCGAACAATCAAACGGTAATGAGTGGGTTTTTTTACGAAAATTAGCGATCTAATTTTCTAAGGCTTCTGCCTCTAACGATAAATAAACCTGATAGGCATTTTTGCGATTCGCCTCTGCAAACGCGGGCAGCGATGAAAATTCCGACCAGTCCGTTTCTGCGTACGCCTCATCAAAAGGTTGAAGCTCATCGACCGCCTCAGCCATTTTCTCTCGAATATAGGCCAAATAACGCCGTGTGAGCGATACGGTTTTGGCCGGATCTTTGGCCGCCGAACCGTGCCCTGGTACCAAAGCCTGGAGCGACTGCATTTCCATTTTTTCTAGTGTTTCTAACCAAAACCTGGTATGTACGCTACCTAAGAAAGGCACTCTACCTTCGATGATAATATCGCCAGAGAACAATACTCGATCATTTTCAACGTATAAAGTCATATCACCATCTGAATGGGCTGGCCCTACCACGTTAATCAGAAAGTCGATGCCGCCCAAACTAAACCGTTCCGAAGCCTCCAGCATTCGATCCGGTTTAACCAGTTGCGTGTCATCGTCTACCCAGGGATAAAGTGAGATACGCCTCTCGTTCAAACGATCACGCCCAATGGCTGAATCTATGTATTTATAAGCGCCAACTGGCGCTAAAATTTCTGCGCCCAGGGCTTTGAATACTTGGATGCCATACACGTGATCGGCGTGGTAGTGGCTGACGATTAGTTTTACGATCGGCTGGTTGGTAATTTTTTTAATTTCTGCAACGAGTTTTTGCGCTAATGAGGGCGTACCGAGCGCGTCATAAACGACCACGCCTTCAGGGGTGATAACAAAACCGGCATTTGAAACAAAACCCTCATTGCTGGTTGCAACACCAGCGGTGCCTTGAACGTACCAGGCGTGTTCTGACACCTGGATAGGCCGCATATCAAGCCCTGATTCCACGTATTTGGGTGTCGCGGATGCTAAGGCCGACCCGATGAAGAACATCAATACCATTAAACCTATTGTTATGCGTTGATTCATCCGAGTCTCCTCACTTATTAATTGTTAATCCGTCAGCAATATAACCCGAATAGCGTCTAGTTTGAAAGAAGCTCGTTCTAGATAGGACTCCAGCTCAACAATATTGCTTTTCTGCTGAGTAATTTCAGACTCGCGAATATTAGAATTTACCTGAGCCAGGGCAAGCAAGCGTTCTAAACTTGCCAGTTCCTGTTGCTGCATATGTTCAACGCTTTCAGCTATCAGATTTTTTTGATGCTTAACGATGAGGCTCTCTGCCGTTGTTATAAGCCCCTTTATAGTATCCTGGCCGTGATCGATAATATTATGCGCCACTGGTTTTTTAACGAACGTCATACGAGCCGTTATATGTTCTGGTTTTAGAATATTAGTCATATCCAGGCCATTACTGCCAACGACAATCCGCTGCATCGTTTGCGGTAAATACCGGTGTAATTGCAGGCGTTTTGGCGCCGGACAATGGGTGGTAAACATTGCCTCTAATACCAGAGTGCCTGCCGGAACCGGTGGTAGAGCCATCGTACAAAACGTCGCGTTACCAAACTCGCTGTTGATAATTTGCTCCATAGCACCGCTAACCATAGGGTGCTCCCAGGTTAGAAAATGAAAATCTTCGCGCGACAGGGCTACTTTTCGATTATAGGTCGCCGTTAAACCGTCTTCATTTAAGCCAGGGAAGTTTCCGTGCATATGCCCGGTGGGTTTTATAACGATACTGTCATCGCTATGGTGCTGTTGCTCCACGCCAAAGTGTTCAAATACCTGTTCCATATAATACGACAATTCCAGTTGACTTGAAGACAGACTGATATCATCGACAATGGCTTGCGCCTCGTCCTTTCTGCACGAATTCAGTTCGAGCATTAAGTCACGCCCCTGCTGCATATCCTCTATGCTTTGCTTCATTAAAGCGCTGGTTTTAGTAATAAGCGCATTGAAATCTTCTTCATTGCTGTTGCTTAATAAAACATCTTTTAAAACCGTTTTGACTTCTGAATACACGTGATGTCCAGTTGAACAAACCTGGCTAAACGCGTTCAAGCCTTTGTCGTACCAGTTCATTAAACGTTGTTGCGCAGAACCTTTTATACACGGTACGTGTATGTGCACGGTATCGCTTTGACCAATTCGATCCAGACGCCCAATGCGTTGTTCCAATAAATCAGGGTTTAATGGCAAATCAAACAAAACCAGATGATGGGC
>JASJGO010000079.1:0-14386 GCA_033791505.1 Cycloclasticus sp. | reverse complement strand
TTTGTTTCGGCACCCTCTCTTGCCTCTGCTCAATGCAAGGCTATGAAGTCCAAGAATCAAATTCCTACTGGTTATCACCCAACTTCCGCACAATGGAGGCCAAACGCTTCAAATGGAGATATGGTTTGCATTCAAAAGACTGGCTCCAGCCAAACAGACTTCGTTGCTTGGAATGACTTTGAGATGCCCGCCGACTATTATGTCGTATACGAACATCCCCAACCTAGTACTAGTTTCAACGGCTGTAAACAGTGGTCTGTATGGCAAGGGAAAAAGACATGTATTCAAATGTACAACCGATATTTACTTCGAAAAAATCCGGGATATTTGGGGTCAGAGTAGAAACTCCTTGATCGAAAGCTGAAATGGATATTCGGGGTCAGAGTAAAAACTCCTAAGTCGGATATTTGGGGTCAGAGTAAAAACTCCTAGGCCGAAAGCAAAAATGTCTTAAGGTGGTTTTTACTCTGACCCCAAACACTTACTCTGACCCCAAACACTCAATAACGAAGCCAAGTCAGTTGGTCTGCTTTATCCAAGTGTAGTCGATTCATATCGTTGTAATATTGCACTTAATCCTGATTATGTTGAGTTAAACATGGAGTGCGTCCGAGTATATAAAATGATTTGGAATGGTGCCTTTATGTTTAGGATGTTATCTCGAGGCATATTGCTAGATAATAAGATTGTTTGGGAAGAAACGGGGGCTTTCGAACTAGATCGAAAGTATAGTGGAGGACATGGGCCTGATAAAATACATCCATCGGCTTTAGAGATCCTAAATCAAACACCCTAACAAGACAATCAAGTCATTCGCTTCGCTCACTGGGACGCCGAAAAGCGGCGCCCCTTATTTAAGTCGTTAAAACTATTAAGTGAGCATTGAACAAGTATGCTAATCGAAAAATTGAAAGCTTCCAGAACACGGCTTAATGTCTTGGCTAAATGTGACGTTATGGCTAGCTATGATTTTTTTACGACAATAGTTAGTCTCGATTCATTGAGTAGTGAAGATTTCATATTTGGGGTCAGAGTAAAAACTCCTAAGTCGAAAGCTGAAATGGCTTAAGGTCAGTAACAGTCAATGGTAACTGGCGAGTTAATTTTTAATTCTGTTGAGCTATAGACTCAGGTAACCATAAAGCAACCAAACCCGTTCTATTGGCTGTAATGCCGGGCTAGTACTCTGAAGTCCAAACGCTTGACTTTTGTATTAAATTTTATACAATCCCTTTATGGCAAAAGAAAAGTCAATTTACTGGGTTGGCACTAGCTATAAGGATTTACTCTCTTTTCCAGAAGGAGCAAAGCAAGATGCTGGCTACCAATTACACCGTTTGCAAAATGGCTTAAACCCAGAAGATTGGAAGCCCTTTCATACAATTGGTTCAGGCGTTAAGGAAATTCGTATAAATGATGATAGCAATGCTTTTCGCATCATGTATATCGCGAAATTTGCAGAAAAAATATACGTTCTTCACTCCTTTCAGAAAAAGTCACAAAAAACACGCCCTAAAGATATTGAAATAGCAAAAGTTAGATTTAACGCCACACGCCAAGAGGAGAATTTATGAATAACATTGATACAACTATCAGGCATATAACTGCAAGTGATAGCAATATTTTCGAAGAACTCGGCTTTTCAGAACAAGAAGCCACTAAGTTAAAAATTAAGGCTCAGTTAATGTGCTCTATCAGCGAATGGATTAAAGATAAAAATCTAAAGCAAGAAGAAGCATCTCAGGTTTTACAAGTTACTCGCCCTAGGGTTTCAGATGTTATGCGTGGAAAATCTGCAAAATTTACGATTGATGCACTGATTGATATGCTTGAAAAAACAGGCCAACACGTAACTCTTCAGGTAAGTTGACATTCAGCCTGCTAAGAATCAAGCCTCACCTGATACAAGCGAAAATCAAAAGGGTCAGATAAAAGACGGACTCAATTAACTTTACACACGACGCAAAAACCCTCGTTCCCCTTATATAAAACGTTAAGCAATATTTCGACATGAAAAAAACCGACAAAAAAATAGACAATGCCATTAGAGGCGCTTTAACTGAGGTTTGTGATAAGGCGTTAGAAGAGCATGACGGGTTTATGTGGCTGACACACCGTATCGATTATCAAAACTTCCCTGCGTCACTGTCCATCACCTGTGTGTTTGATACAAATGAACAGCTATCAAATGCCCATGATGAAGACTTGCGTGTAATAATTAAAGACAAGCTGGCTTCTATAGCTATACTCATTAAGGATAGCCGGCAGGCGATACGCTTTGATACCGAAGAAAACTGTAAAAAAGAACATAAGGGTAACTGGCAGCAACGACTCAATTAGTTTCCACTCTACAAGACATTCACTTAGGACAGGACTCGCTTGACTCCCCTGCCCGCTAACGGTTGTAACCCATCAAAACACGTAATTATCGAAGGCTATAAAGCGACACCATGACGAAAAAAATATTATCTTTAAAGGTAAAAACCAAACGCGTTGCTAAGGCGATTAAAGAGGCACCCCAAGATGACCCAGAAGCAGGCTTTTCTAATGGCATCGCGATTAATCCTACTGAGCTTGTGCGACTTGAATTAGGCTCTAAGCAACTGACCGCGCGGGCGATGGATTTGATTTCGCCTATTGGGTTGGGCCAGCGTGGTTTGATTGTTGCGCCACCGGGCTGCGGCAAAACGACTGTTTTAAAACATATTTGCCAGGCGATAGGCGAAGCCTACCCCAAGATAAAACTGTATGCCTTGCTTATTGATGAGCGACCAGAAGAAGTGACGGATTTTAAGCGCAACGTGTCGGCAGAGGTGCACGCCTCCTCCTCAGATGATAACTACAAAAAACACCTGCGCGTAGCTAATGACCTGCTTACCACTGCCCGTAAACAAGCGGGCGAAGGCCATGATGTGATGATTGTTATTGATTCGCTGACTCGACTGGCGCGCGTACATAACGCCGGCATGAAGAGCAGCGGCCGTACAATGTCGGGTGGAATAGATGCTAAAACCATGGAAATGCCACGCAAACTGTTTGGTGCCGCTAGAAATATTGAGAACGGTGGTTCGCTAACCATTTTAGCGACCATCCTCGTTGATACCGGAAGCCGGATGGATCAGGTGATATTTGAGGAGTTTAAGGGCACCGGTAATATGGAAATCGTTTTATCGCGGGAAATTGCGGAGCAGCGAGTTTTTCCCGCGATGGATATTGCTAAAAGTAGCACCCGCCGTGAGGAGTTGCTTCTAGATCCAAAAGATATCGACAAGATCAGCTTGTTGCGTAGAGGACTTTCCAGTCTAAAACCCGTAGAAGCGGCGAAAAAACTGGTTGAGCTTCTGGAGCAATACCCAACGAATACAGCGCTGTTGAACCGTTAATTTGGCATAAACCCAAAAATTAAACGCTTCTACCCCGTTTTAATTAATAGTAAGCTAAAGGCCAAAATACATGGAAAGGAATCCTTGGCATGGCGATAAAGCCGAAAGTTATCACAACAGCAGCCGTTAGTTACCCACTGCTCGACTTCACCGTATCCTTTTCCGCTAGTAAGTACATCAATCACGATGCGCGTAAAGCCGCGCGTCTTTATAAAGCGTTATACATAAAAGGATGAATAGATGAGCTGGTTTGTAATTGCAGTAATTATTATTGTGGTTTTATTGATAGTTGTATTAAAACTATCACCACAACAGGGGGCACGATCAACTGAATACTCTTATAGAAAGCTGGATGTGCTTTTTAGCCCAGCAGAACGTTCTTTTCTGGGCGTTCTTAATCAGGCTGTAGGCGAAAACGCTCAGATATTTGGCAAAGTACGGGTAGCCGATGTTATTGCGCCAGAAAAAGGCATACCGCGTAGTCAGTGGCAAAAAGCATTTAATAAAATATCTAGCAAACACTTTGATTATTTATTGTGTGATAAAAATGACCTTTCTATCTTATGTGCGATAGAACTAAACGATAGTTCGCATAATTCAAAAAAACAAAAAAATAGAGATGCCTTCCTAGAAGGCGCTTGTCTTTCAGCAGCCGTCCCGTTAGTCCAATTTACAGCGCGAGCAACATACAAAATAACCGACATACAAAACTCACTAGCCGCTTACCTGCCCGAAGGTATATCATCTAAATCAGTGGGCAAAACTGAAACATTAGTTAGTAAACACCAACCTATTGACAGTGAAAAACTATGCCCTAAGTGTTCCGCCGTTATGGTGATGAAGCTTGCTAAAAAAGGCATTAATACTGGCAATGAATTTTGGGCCTGTAGCGAGTTTCCCAAATGTCGGCATACTGAATCATCGAATGTATAAGCGCAAAAATCATTCATAAAAGTTGCTTAAGTACACCCCATTCTGTCCTCCCTTGGATCGCCTTATGGCTACCCCTTAACAAAGCGTTCGTTAGCGCAGGCCTTATAGATCACTCACCGCTCGTTTCAATCGAAGGCTTGCCAATACGGCATCATAGACGGCATTCGCATGATTATTTTGACTGCGCGTTTGTAATGTCACGGCGCTAAGAACATCGGTATTGGTAGACAGCCCATTCTCATAACGATCGCGATTAACGGCCAGGTTTTCCTCGGCTTGAGCAATTGATATCTGACTGACCTTGATTCGCTTTACGGTTTCTTGTGTGTCCAGCCAGTACTGTCTTACTTGCAGTTGAATATTTGTCAGTAAATCTTCGTATTGTCGCTCCAGTGCCGCCGCCCGGTGTTCAGTGGAAGACGCTTTATCGCGAATTAATCCGGCATCAAATACCTTCCACTGCATGCCTAAATTAACCCCCCACTGGCCTTCGTGAACCTGGTACTGATTCTCCTGAAACGTATAGCCGCCAGTTAATGCTAAGTGAGGGCCGCTTTCTGCACGAATTGCCGCTGCCTGGTGAGTTAAAGCGTTTATTTGTTCTCTTAATACCAATAATTCGTAGCGTTTATCCATCGCCCGACTAGTTAATGAATCTAATGTCCCATCAAGCTCGAACGCTTGTACTTCCGCCAGCGTCACCTCCTGCTGTAGTTCTCTTCCCAATAAACGGTTGTACATCGACTTGCTTAAATCGACCGTATTAGCCATCTGGATAGAACTTTGTGTGGCGTCTGCTAGCGCAACCTGAGCTGCCAGTACGTCGTTTTTAGACACCATACCCTGCGCATGAAGGTTTTTTACGTCGTCTAGATGTGACGCCAGACTTTCAACGTGGCTGTTGGTGACCTGTAATCCTTTTTCACTACGTAAAACCGCGACGTAGGTTTCGGCCACGCTCAGTTTAAGATCAAGGCTTTTGCCCAGCTCAAAACGCTGAGACGCCTCTAGCGATGCACTGGCAGCTTTTATGCTTTGACTTATTTTCCCACTGGTATAGATCGGCACTTGACTCGTTGCGCTATACGACAGGCTTTCTCTTTCTGCCAAAGGAAACTGCGTGGAAAGCCCTGAAAAATTGACCCTGGCGCCCGGTATATCATCCAATACGGTATAACCGGCCCCCAGCGATACGCTCGGAAAGCGAGCCGCTTTTGCCGCTTGCAACTGCAGCTCACTTGATCGCGTGGTTTCATGCACTGCTTTCAGATTATGGTCTTCTTTAAGTGCAATATCCCAGGCCTGTTGGAGGGTTTCTGCCGCCGCATAGTTTGCTGTTAACAAGGTCATTAATACAGCAGTGCTACTGTAATGACGTAATTTCATTTGTTAGCCCCCGATAATTTAGCTTTTTTGAGCTGACGCCCCATCATCGAATAGATAAGCATGGGGATAACGATCAACGTTAGGACGGTTGAAACGATGGTACCGAATATCAGTGAAATTGCTAAACCACCAAAAACCGGGTCTGATAGCATGATCGCCGAACCTAGAACAATCGCTAACGCGGTGAGTAATATGGGCCGTAAACGGACTGCACCGGCTTCCATAACGGCTTCGCGAGCTGATAAACCACGCTTCATATAATCTTCCGCAAAATCTATAATTAACAATGAATTACGCACCACCACGCCCGCTAGCGCGATAACGCCGATCATAGATGTCGCAGTGAAAGGCTCACCCATCAGCCAGTGACCCGGGAAAACGCCAATTAAACCCAACGGAATGGCCGACATGGCGATTAACGAGATTTTGAATGATGAGTAATAACCAACCAATAATAAATAAATAAACACCAACGCCAGGCCTAAGGCGCGCAACATGTCTCGAAAGGCGTCCAGGGTTAAACGAATCTCCCCATCCCAAAGTAATTGATAACCATCAATCGTATCGGGTGTTATTGATTCTAGGCGTAAATTAGCCGTTGTTAACTTATCGCCACCACCGATTAAAAGATTATCCAGGCGTTGATCCAGGTCCATCACTGCATATACCGGGGTGGTATCGGTTAACTCACCACCAACGTAAGTGACTCGTTCATAATCTTTATGCATGATAGGACGATCTTGCAAGTCTGATGTCACCTTAGTCAATTCAGATAAGGGCACTTTTTTACCCTGATGATTGGTTAGCAAAATGCTCGATAATAAGACCGGGTCAACCTGATAGCGATAGGGTGTATGTAGACGAATCGGCACAATGTTCTTTTCTGAGTCAATGTGTAGACGACCCATTTCTTCTCCGTCAACCAAACGACGAAGTGTCTGTGCGACTTGGGCTACCGTTACGCCAGATAATGCAGCCTTTTCCTTATCTACAATGATATTGTAACGCTGTATATCAGCGACTTCCGAATCGTGTACTTCTACCATTCCATAGGTATTTTTGAAGGCTTCGCTCACTTTAGATGAGATTTCACGAAGCTTTTTCGGGTCCTTGCCATAAATTTCTGCTAATACGGTTGCCCTCATTGGCGGGCCGGGCAAATCTTCCACTAGCATAATCACGCTACCGGGGTAACGGTTTTGAATTTCAACAATCTTGGGTCGCATCGAACGCACTAAATCGATAGAGCTTATATTACGCTCTATTTTATCCGTTAAATTGACACGAATTTCCGCCACATACGCCCCCTTTTTGTTGGCCGCCCCTTTTAATAAACCATTAAAATCAATCACGCCAGTTTGTCCAATCCAGCTTTGATAGTTGAGTACATCGTTATTCTTACGCAACACATCACCTACTTCTCTAGCCACTTGATCTGTCGTTTCTATTGGCGTGAACTCTGGCATATCAATCGTAACATTGAACGTATTTTTATTATCTTTAGGCAACAGAACCAGCGGAACGCCACCGTAGGAAAGTGGCCCGCCAATTCCACTTGGCCGAATAAATTGCCAGGCTGGTTGCAGCATAGATAGCAAAATGGCGAGTATGATTAAAAATATAGTGATATAACGTAAACGACGGTTATCGAGCAAAGGGGTAATGATTCGATAGTAAAACTTATGCAGCGGATCATCGGTATCGTCCGTTGCAAGGTCTTGTCCTTCACCTGGTTTTAACCAGCGATTTGCCGCCCATGGGGTCACGATATAGGCGACTAATAAAGAAAAAAACATCGTAACAGGCACGTTAAAGGCAATGGGGAAAAAGTATTGCCCGGACATCTCTGTAATCACTACTAGCGAACCGAACACCAGCATCACCGCAAATGTAGCCAGGTTAGTTGGGTTGCCAATTTCATTGGTGGCCAAAATAGTCGCTTCAATTTTGTCATCCACACGTAGTTTTTTGTAATGACGGTGGATATTTTCAATCACAACGATAGCCGAGTCGACTAACAATCCTAATGAAAGAATTAATGCAAATAAGGTGACACGGTTTATTGTTAAACCAAATAGGTAATCGGTTCCAAGCGTTAGCGCCAAGATAAGAGGTACCGTAATGCCGACGATCAGCGCCTCTTTAAAACCAAGAAATAGCACAATAACAAGAAAAACAGATAACACGGCAATGCCCATGTGTTCTATTAGGTTGTTGACGGCCGCATTCGCTTTTTTGCCGTCATTGCGAGTGACGACCAGGTCTATACCTTGGGGAATGAAGCTTAGCTTCATTCGCTCCAATCGTTCTAGAATTTCATCCGCCACAACAACGGCATTAGTCCCGGTTTTTTTTGCAACAGCGATAGACACGGCAGAAACTTCTGGCGTACTCGTCGAACCAAAACGCGGGTCGGCTGGGCCATAAGCGAAACGCGAAAGTTTATTTCTCTCCTGCCGAGGACCATCAATGATATCGGCAACGTCTTCCAGGTAAATCGCTTGCTGACGATAATTGCCAATGATAACTTTTTTAACCTGACCGACAGAACTCAAAAAACCATTCAAATAGATGCTGCTACTGATGCCGTCGTGGGCTTGAGTTCCAACTGGGACAGAAATATTTCCCGCCTTTAGCATTGCGTGAATTTGGTTAAGCGTAATATTAAATGCCTGTAATCTTTCAGGGTCTAATTCCACTCGAACTTCTCTATCACGACCACCTTTAACATAAGCTAGAGACACGTCGTTCAAACTACGCAAACGCTCAACCATCCGGTCAGCCATTCGTTTCAGTGCATAATCGTCATACTTTTCTGACGCTAAAGTCACCGTGACGATGGGCACGTCATCGACGTCCACGCTTTTGATCAATGGCCTTGATGCATCCGCTGGAAGCTGATCGCGCTTACCTAACACCTGGTCGTACAACTTAAGTAAAGACCTTTCCTTATCTAACCCAACTTCAAACTGTACACTCACCACCGCGAAAGAGTTAAATGCCACCGCATAGGTATGATCAACACCCGATATTTCTCGTACAATGCCTTCCAAAGGATTGATAACTAGCTGTTCCATCTCATCAGGCGTTGCGCCCGGCAAGCTGACAAAAATTTCAGCACCTGGAACAATAATTTGAGGGTTTTCTTCTCTTGGTGTAAGTAGAATAGCGATGACACCCAGCAGCACGCAACTGAGCATAAATAAAACGGTTAATTTAGACGTTACAAAGCTTTGTGCAACCCAGCCCGCCGGGTTCAGTCTGTGGTCATTCACCCGTCAAACCTTGGGCATCGTCTTTAATCAGGTCACCATCTCGCAGGCGATCATCGGGTTTAATAACGACACGCTCTCCTCCTTTCAAGCCAACCAGGATTTCAACTTCATTATCAACCTGTTTACCAAGCCTAAGCCAGCGAAAGTGCGCGTAGCCAAGCTCATCAATAATAAATACGCCTTTTAAACCACCTTTGGTAATCAGGGAATCCGCGTTAATCACTGGAGCCGATTTGCTACCCACGGTAAATTTAGTTCGACCAAACATACCGGGCAGGAGTTTTGTATTGTCGGGCAAGGCAATTTTAATTAACGATTTACGCGTAACTGGATCGCCAGAAGGTACGATTCGCACGACCGTGCCTTGCAGTATTTGACTGATAGCATCGATTTTTACCTGAACCACATCGTTTTGATTGATATGCTCTATTTGGCCTTCTGCTATATACGTTTCAAACAACAACCCCTTACTCGATTCAATAGTTAGGATAGGCATAGCTGGGGAAGCGAGCCCGCCTTCACGGTTTTTACGTTCGACAACAACGCCGGTTATAGGACTGGTAATCTGTGTGTATTGACGTTGTGATTGTGCGGTTTTTAAAGAAACGTTCGCCTGCCGTAAAGAATCTTGTGCGACATCCCGTTGTAGTTTAATTTTACGAAGCGTGTTTTCCGAAACGCTACCGCGAGAAAAAAGGGCTTCAAAGCGATCGAAATCAGTTTCAGCATCTGTGAGTGCGGTTTTTGCCTTATTAACTAATGCTAACGCTTGATTAACAGCGCCTTCGACATCTGAACCATCCAGTTCAACCAATAACTGATCTTTAACCACCTGATCACCTTCATTGACTAAGATCCTTCGAATATAAGCACTCGTCCTTGAAGCTATATCAATCCGTTGATCGGACACAATTGAGCCGGTTGCTTGATAGTGAACAGGTAGACTCTTCACCTCGACTGTGGCAGTTGCTAGCATCGACGTCTTATGCTGACTCAAATCGCTAGTTTGGTTAGCAGAATCGTTACAAGCACTTAGAAAAGTGAGAGACCCCATTACTAACAATGGGCCCCATTGATTTTTTAAAAAAAACATCGTTTGTATAGCCTTAATTTAAAGTGTTGGCGTTCAATTTCAAACTGCTGGTAATCAATAGCATTAAGTGCTTAGCAACCGTTTTCGGTTCGCTATACTGCGTTTTCCACCCCGGTAAATAACGACACATCGGGGCCGTCTCAAAATGAGACATCAATGACCAGATAATAGACATTAGCAGCATATAGTGATCTTCACCTGGCGCTAGTTCTTCGAGTAATTCATCCATCACCGTGAATGGTGCAAGAACCACCTCTTCAGCTACCACTTGTAGTCGATTTTCATCGTCGTTGAGTAACTCCCAAAGTACCAGTGACCTGAAGTCTGGGTCTGAATCGAGCAGTTGGGTAAAGCCACCTATAAAATGCTCAAGCCGATTAAAAGCCGTGTCGTTTGGGTTGATTGAATCGATGATGCCCGCTGCTTTATCGCTAAAGACGTGTTTCACCATTTCAAGATACAGGGTGTTTTTATCTTTAAAATGATGGTATAAAGAGGCCGCACTTAAACCTACAGCTTTTGACAGGTCACGCATTGAGACACCGTTATAGCCTTGTGCTGCAAACATCGGTATGGCCTGTTCTAATATATAGTCCCGTGTATTAAGTGTTTCTTTATTGTTATTTAATTCCATTAGTCAATCCTTAACGAACGTTAGATAGGCATTGTAGAGGGTTTTATTTTAAATCGCAACGAGCACTAACGCGCAGCCTAGCAAGCACTGTCGAAGCTGCGGGCATAAATAATGAAGATGGTTCGATATGCAAACTTAAGCTGGACGGCATACAACAATTTACACACCTTAAAAAGACAGGCTAACTGATCAAAATAAATAAAGGTGAATACTTATTCAGCTGAATAACCTAAACTTAAATATAAGCGACGATGAATAGAAAAAAGAAGATTCACGAAAAGTTTAGTAAGCGGCTAAAAAAAGCCAAAGCCAAGTTGAGTATCAATAACAAACCCAAGTACGTTTCAAAAGCGGATCGCGCCAAAGAAGAATCAGAACAATTAGAAAAACCCGTGGTCATGGCCGACAATCGCGAAACATAACAACTTATTTAATTTCGAGATAAGACTTGTAAATAATTGAATTTAATAGTATTAATTCGGATATTTTTCTTGATTTTAACTTATATTTTCCCTAACTGTTTACCGTAAACTGCCCCATCATTCCGCCATCTTCGTGTTCTAAAATATGACAATGGTACATATAAGGCATTTTAGGCTCTGAATACGGACCCGTAGGCAGCAGGATTTTTACCGTCTCGTGACGGTGGACAATTACCGTGTCTTTATAACCCAATTCAGTTACATTAGGTTGCTGTCCATTTCGGCTTAGAATTCTAAATTGCGTGTTGTGCACATGAAAAGGATGTACCATGCCTGAGCTGTTAGTGATATCCCAAATTTCAAAGGTATTCGGTTTAAGACTGAAATCGATACGATTTATATCAAAGGCTTGATCATTGATTTTCATCATACCAGCACCCATGTGTCCGCCGCCCATCATTCCACCACCTTCTCTGCCGTGTCCCATCATTCTATTACCCATACCGCCACCCATGCGCCCTCCGCCCATCATTCCTCCACCCATGCCCATTTGTAGATCAAAAGTTCGTCTATTGGCGATGTTTTGTTGAGACCAATCCGCATATTGCGTTAGCTGTTTCGGAACAGTATGCTCGGTTTTGGTTGCCTGAGTGGCATCGATCATTAGTACATCAAAATCTCGATCCATACCCCTCATCGCCATCGGTCCGTGACCGGCATTACCAAGACCGCCTGCGCTTTGTAGCATGATTTGTTTTTTATCAGACACGTCGACCAATATCTCGTATCGCTCAGCCGGCGCAATCGCAAGTTGCTGTACAGTTTTAGCCGTGTCGAGTAATCCGCCATCAGACGCGATGACTTGAAAAGGGCGGTTATCGTTAAAATGCAGGTGGTAAAAACGCGCATTAGAGGCGTTTAATAAACGAAAACGCAATAGGGTTTTTTGCGCTTTTAAACTAGCTGAAACGCCACCATTAACCAGCAAGGTTTTTCCGTGCTTGCCAGTCATTCGTTCAGGCATAAAGTTGATGTAATTCAACGAACCGTCTGAATTAATATCACGATCCTGCAAAATCAGCGGAACGTCATCTACGCCATATTCAGTAGGCAAACCTTTTTGTAGCGACTCGTCATCATCAATGATAAACATACCCGCCAAACCTCGATAAACATGATCCCCCGTTTTACCGTGTGGATGGGCGTGATAAAACAGGCTGGCCGCGGGCTGGATAATGCTATATTCAGATATCCATGGTTGATTGGGCAAGATATCCTGATGCGGCCCACCATCCATTTTGGCCGGTAAAATCATGCCGTGCCAATGCGTCGTGGTAGGCTCTTTTAGATGATTAGTCACTTCGATTCTAATTTTATCGCCTTTTTTTGCGCGTAAAATTGGCCCTAAATAAGCACCGTTAAACCCCCAGGTTTCTGTCTCAAGGCCGGGTAAAAAATTCGATATGCCTTGCTGCGCTGTTAATTGATAGGTTTTAATGCCGCCCTTTTGAGTGCCCGTTAAGATTGCAGGAATAACCAATGGGTTAAATTGATTACGGGTATTTGCAAAGCTGATAGACGGTAATAGCGCATAACTCCCTACCGTATACCCTAGCCTTTGCATAAACTGCCTACGAGAAATGACTTTTTTCATAGTGATTACGTTTTAATAAAAAAAACAGGGACTGAACCAGGAAAGACCACGTTTGTTTTTCGTGCGGTTCTGGCCACTCCCACTTATTCAGGATAGTAACAAGAAACAGATCGTATTAAAACTAACGCTCAGGCTAGCAAGCACTTTCGAGCCCACGCACAGAAATGAAAAATTTTAGTACAAGACTAAAAAAGCCAGGCTAAGTTCTTTCAGCCTGGCTTAAATATCAATTCATTTAGGCTTATTACTTAAGGCGTCAACACCGCACGTCCTACGACTTTCCCGGCTTCTAATTCGTGCAGAATATCGTTAGCTGATTCTAATGGGTAGGTTTTTGTAGGTAACGCTGGAACGAGGCCTTTATGTGCCAATTCCATCAGCTCGGCAAACTCGGCCAAACTACCGACATAGCTGCCCATGATAGTAACGGCTTTAACCGGAATAAGTGGTAAAGCCCATGGGGCTGAACCACCAAACAGGCCAACGATAACCATTTTCCCACCTTTGGCTACGGCATTAAAAGCTAAGGTAGCGGTACTTTCTGCACCAACCAGATCAATGGTCGCTTGCACGCCAGTGCCACCAACAGCCGCTTGTACCTGTGCAACCGCGTCTTCAGCTGCACCATCAATGGCGGCGCTTGCACCGGCTTTAAGCGCGGCTTCCCGTTTCACAGGGTCTAGGTCGACCACTACTGGTGGCAAACCGCCCATCGCTTGTACTAAGCCAACGGCCATTAAGCCTAAACCACCGACACCAATAATAACAACGGGGGCTTTAGTTATTGTATCGGCAACCTTTTTAAGCGCTGAATACGTCGTTAAGCCAGAACACGCAAGAGGTGCCGCAATTTCTGGTGCCATATTACCGATATCAAACAGGTAACGTGGATGAGGGATTTTTAAATGATCCGCATAACCACCATCAATATGCATTCCAACGTATCGCGGTGCAGAGCAGTAATTTTCACGCCCATCCTTGCACTGATGACAATCACCACACCCCTGCCAGGGGTAGACGACATAATTTTTACTTTGGTCGAGATCACCCGCATCTGGGCCGGCATCAACGACCATACCGACCGGTTCGTGGCCCATAACGAGGGGTAACTTCATACCGCGTTCTGCAAAACTTAGTTTTTGACCGCCACCGAGGTTGTAGCAGCCTTCCTGTATATGCAGATCGCTGTGACAAACGCCATTGGCGGTGACACGCAATAAGACTTCTGTTCCTGATACGGTTAAATCTGGCCGTTGCTCACTGACAAGAGCGCTACCAAATTCATTTAAAGATTGGCATTTCATTATTATTTTCTCCAGTTAGAATTCACTTTGACTTACAAATTTTACGATTCGGTAAGCATCAAGCCCTTCGTAACCGCCTTCACTTCCATAACCCGATTGACGACGCCCACCCAGAGGTGAGTCGAGGAATACAACAGGGAAGCCATTGATGCCGACTTTACCCGAATCCAGGTCGCTCGCTAAACGATCAGCCGTTTCCTGTGAGCCCGTAAAAGCATAGGACGCCAACGCAAAGTCTGTACTATTGGCCTTACTGATGGCCTCATCATAATCACTGAAACGGTTTAGCACCGCTATCGGAC
>JASJGO010000078.1:0-9671 GCA_033791505.1 Cycloclasticus sp. | reverse complement strand
CCATTTTTCCAGTCCGTAAGAATGGATCTAAAGTGATCGAGTTGCTCTGGACTCATGTGCTCTTCACCTTTTTTGGGCTTATAAGCTTTGAAGTCAAGGTGACTTACGTCTAATTTTTCGTTTTTTGATGTTGCCATTATGTTTGTTACCAAGTTTAAAAAAAATTTAAGCGCGCATAAATATCAGATTTTGCCGCTAATCGCAATGTTTTATTTTTCTGAACGGAGTGTCTTACTGCGCTATGATTTAAAATATAGTCTTTAAGCAGAATTTCTACAAAGGTTTTCTTGATGTTAACAAACAAAGTATCAAATAAGATACTAAAGGTATCTTCATTCCACGTGATGGAAGTGATGGCGAGGGCCAAGGTCTTAGAGTCACAGGGCCGAAATATTGTCCATATGGAAGTAGGGGAGCCGGATTTCTCGACGCCGCAACCCATTATCGATGCGGGCATTCGGTTTTTAAAAAAAGGTGACGTTCATTATATAAAGGCTCAAGGCTTACTCGCCCTACGCGAAAAAATCGCCGAGTTTTACCAGCAGCAATATGGGGTGAGTGTTTCGCCTGAGCGTATCTTTATCACACCAGGTGCATCCGGCGCTTTAACCGTGGCGCTGGCCCTTTTGTTGGATGTGGGTGATGAGGTTTTAATGCCAGACCCTGGCTACCCCTGCAATAATAATCTGGCAAAACTTTTTGGAGGAATACCCAGAGCGATATGCGTTGATGCGAAAGATGACTTCCAGTTAACGAAAGAAGCGGTGTTGAAACACTGGGGAGAGGCTACAAAAGGATTGATGCTTGCATCGCCGTCGAATCCAACTGGAACCTTGATAACGGCAGAAGGCATGTTGGAATTGGTCAAGTTGGTTAAAGAAAAGCGAGGTTTTTTGATCTCGGATGAAATTTATCATGGTCTTGTGTATCAGGGTCGGGCCACTTCAGCGCTGGAGTTTTCCGATGAGGTGTACGTATTAAATAGTTTTTCAAAATTTTTTGGTATGACGGGTTGGCGTTTAGGCTGGTTAATCGTGCCAGAGCACGCTATCGATTCGGCTAACCGTTTGATGCAAAACCTGTATATAGCAGCACCAACGCACTCGCAATACGCCGCTCTAGCTGCATTTGAAAGTTCGACCCGGGATATTTTATTACAACGACGCGATGAGTTTGAGCGCCGTAGAGACGCGCTTTACAATGGTTTGTCGGCATTGGGTTTTATTATGCACAAGAAACCCGAGGGCGCTTTTTATATTTATGCCGACTGTAGTGCGTTTACCGATGACAGTTACGCGTTTGCCATCGAATTGCTTGAGAAAGGGGGTGTGGCGGTTACCCCCGGAATTGATTTTGGTGACAATGGGTCGGAACGCTACCTTCGTTTTTCCTATACCACCTCGGTGCAACAGATAGAGGTCGGCCTGCAACGCATTAAGGCTTTTTTAGAATCTAAGTAAACGCTAGCAAATTATTTAGCTAGCTTTTTTTCCCATTCTAACGAGGTCTTTACGATCAGGTTTAAATTGTCGTACTGCGGTTGCCAGCCAATTGTCTGGCGAATTTTATCCGCTATAGAGACCAGTTCAGCAGGATCGCCAGCGCGGCGAGGCGCTTCCTCCACGTTTATCGGTGTGCCATTTTCTTTGTTAATCGCGTCAATAACTTCTCTCACGCTAAAGCCGTGTCCATAGCCGCAGTTCAGGGTGGTAGACTGGCCGTTGTTTCGCAGATAATCCAGTGCATTAATATGCGCTTCGGCAAGGTCCGAAACGTGGATATAATCACGAATTCCGGTACCATCTGGAGTAGGGTAATCACTGCCATAAACCATTAATTTACCTCGTTTCCCCGTGGCCACTTCAGCAGCTACCTTAATGAGTAGGGTCGCATTTTTAGTTGATTGGCCAATTTCTCCATCGGGGTCGCTGCCGGCTACGTTGAAATATCGCAAGATAACGTGCTTTAGTTCGCTCGCTTTTGATAAGTCATTGATCATCTGTTCGCTCATCAGTTTAGAACTTCCGTAGGGATTGATGGGTGAGGTGGCTGTTTTCTCAGAAGCAAAACCGGTTTCTAACTCGCCATATACGGCGGCCGTCGAACTAAAAATGAAATTTTTCACGCCAGCGGCTGCGCAGCATTCGAGTAAGTTACGCGTACAACAGGTATTATTCTGGTAATACTTTAAGGGATTTTCAACCGACTCGGGCACAATGGTATGCGCGGCAAAGTGAATCACAGACTCAACCTTATGTCGCTTGAGTATATCGCTCACGAGCTCTTTATCGCCGGTATTACCCCTGACGAATTCGCCATATAATATGGCTTCTTCAAAGCCGCTCGATAAATCATCAAGCACGACGATGTTTTCTTTACGCTGCCCCAGTAGTTTAACGACGTGGCTGCCGATGTAACCAGCGCCGCCGGTCACTAAAATAGATTTCCTTGTCATAGACTGTTCCCTAGTAATTGAATAGTGACTGCCTGGCCCTTGGCAATATCGCCGCTGTCTTGTTCTAATACGATAAGGCAATTCGCCTTGGACATCGACCCTAGCACATGGGAGCCCTGGTCGCCTGTTGTTTTAACAGATAACTGGCCTTCGTTATTGCTCACGATGCCGCGTTGAAATTCCATCCGGCCCGGTTGTTTTTTTATCGTTTCTGAGCAGATCGCCCGCAAGGTAAGCGCCGTTTGCTCGGTTTGCTGCCCCATCATTTTACGTAGGGCAGGAAGTACGACTTGCTGATAGGTAATCATGACTGAAACGGGGTTGCCAGGCAGGCCAAAAAAGATGGCAGCGTTAATACGCCCGAAGACCAACGGTTTGCCGGGTTTAATGGCAATTTTCCATAGATCGACCTGACCGATTTTGGCGAGCACCTCGGTGATAAAGTCGGCTTCGCCAACCGATACTCCACCACTCGTTATAATCACGTCGCAGTTTTTAGAAGCGGCTAATAAGGCAGTCTCGACGGCGTCGGGGTTATCTGGGATAACGCCCATATCGACTGGAATCACGCCGGTTTCTTCGAGCAAAGCATGTAGTGTGTAACGGTTACTGTCGAAGATTTGTCCAAGAGAAGGTTGGCTGCCTAAGGAAACGAGTTCGTCACCGGTAGAGAAGAAGCCTACGTTGATAGGTTTAAAGACGGCAATATCTGCAATTCCGCAAGAGGCGAGCAGACCAATATCGGCGGCTTTTATGCGCTCGCCTTTGCTAAAAAGGAGCTGGTTTTGTTTGGTATCAGAAGCAATTTTTCTGATGTTTTCAAATTGTTCAGGCCGAATTTCAATTTGAATTTTATTATTAGCTAATGCAACGTTTTCTTGCATCACCACGCAGTCGCAGTCATCCGCTACGTAGGCTCCGGTGAAAATGCGGATGCATTCGCCTCTGTTGACGGTTCCAAGGTATGGTTTCCCTGCCCACGAAGTGCCGACTATTTTTAAATAACTTTCTTGCTGGTCTGCGAAGTTTAGCGCGTAGCCATCCATGGATGAGTTTCTAAAACTGGGCACATCGGCGGCGGCCAATATAGGCTCATAAACAAATCGATTGAGCGCTTTTTTAAGGGTTACTCGTTCGTACCCTGTTGTTTTAGGTAAAGCACCAATAATGAGTTTAAGTGCTTGACTCAGCGTGAGTAAGCCGGGTGTGGAGCAAGGGTCAGTCATGGCTAGAGTTTAGAAATCGATGAATAATAAAATTGGCTATCTGTTCGGGGTTATTGATGTCGAGGACTGGAATAGTTACTGATAAATCATCATCACTGGCAATAGCCACGATAGAGTCATCATTAATGTGTAAAAAAGGACCATTCAGTTCACGCCGATGCAGCTCAATTTTTGGGAAGGCTTCGTGCTTGAACCCCTCAACAACTACTAAATCGATAGAACCCACTGCAAAGCAGGCTAGTTGTTCGGCTAAGGTAGGCTCTCCTGAAGCCAATTCTGTAATAACCGCGCGACGATGGCTGGAAACAAGGACCACGGGAGAGGCGCCCGCTTTTCTTAAGCGGTAACTATCTTTACCAGGTTGATCAATATCAAAATCGTGGTGGCTGTGTTTCACCAGTCCAACCTTAAAGCCGCGCTCACTCAAAATGGGAATGAGGCGGCTTAATAAAGTGGTTTTTCCAGTGCCGCTTCCTGCGGCAAAGCCAACAACAGGGGTTAAAAAAGAATCAAACATTGTGTTTATAGCGATAATGGTCGTTAGAAGTGAGAGGCATTAATTAACAGGTGAGTATAAATACTAGCGGCGTAGCCTAATGCAATTACGGGTGTCCACTTCAGGTGAGATGCAAAGGTATAAATGCCACGAGCCTGTCCCATTAAGGCAACGCCGGCTGCCGAACCAATCGATAATAAACTGCCGCCCACACCAGCCGTCAATGTCACCAATAACCACTGTCCGTGTGACATCTCAGGGTTCATCGTCAGCACGGCAAACATGACCGGAATGTTATCCACAATAGCGGATAATACGCCGACAATAATGTTAGCGGTTGTTGGGCCAAGTTGGCCATACATCGTTTCTGAAGCCATACCCAAATAGCCGATAAAACCTAATCCACCAACGGCCATGATCACGCCATAGAAGAAAAATAAGGTGTCCCACTCGGCACCTGCGACCTTGTCGAAAATATTAAAGCCTTTTTTGTCTTGAGAGTGTGCCGTGGTTTCTTCTACATTAAAGCCTTGGTTAAACTTATCTTCCGTGGACGTATATTCCAGGTGAACCGTTTTTTTCAGGTAATAACCAAAGAATTTGAGATATGCCAGACCAGTCATCATGCCGATAGCGGGTGGTAAGTGAAGAAAGTTGTGAAAACTGACGGCAGTAATAATCGTTAGTAAAAACAAAACCACAATAATTACCCCCCCGCGTTTCATCGGAATTTTTTGGCCGTCAATGGCATCGGGTGTTCCTGAAGGGATGAAAAAGTGCATGATGGCTGACGGCACAAGAAAATTAACAGTGGCAGGTAAAAATAAGGCAAAAAATTCAGAAAAATCAACCACGCCTTTTTGCCAAACCATCAAGGTTGTTATGTCGCCAAAGGGGCTGAACGCACCACCAGCATTTGCACCGATAACTATTCCTACACACGTTATCGCAACAAATTTCGGTGATTTAGCGCCGACTGTTAAAGCAACCGTACACATAATTAAAGCGGTGGTTAAATTGTCTGCCACCGGCGATATAAAGAAGGCGAGAATACCTAATAACCAAAAGAGACTTTTATAGCTAAAACCCTTCTTAATTAACCAGCCCCTCAAGGCGTCAAAAACACCACGTTCTATCATCGCGTTGATATAGGTCATGGCGACGAGTAAGAAGAAAAACAGCTCGGCGTATTCGAGGAAGTTATGTCGTAAGGCAATTTCGGCTGCGTGATCAAAGCCATTTTGCTGATACACGATGGCAATCATTACCCAAATAATACCAGCCGCGAGCAGTACAGGCTTGGATTTGCGCAAGTGAAGCTGTTCTTCGAAAATTACTAGCGTGTAAGCTAAAACAAAAACAATAAGCGCCAGGTAACCAACGAGATGATTGGTCAAGTCCAAGGAATCGTGTTCACCTGTACCAGCAGAGTAAGCAAGTGAAGGAAGAAAAAAAGCGAGTAATACAATATGGCGGAGGGTTTGTGTCATCGGGCATTCCTTGGCGCAAAAATAATTGAAGGGAGGTTCTTTCTACGCCCCGTGCAAGTTAGTTAAGGCAAGAAAAGCATACAGCGCTAAGAATAGACGAGAACCGGTAAAGTTTCAAAATAAATGATGTTAGAAAGTTATGTTTTTTGCATAAGGTAAAAAAATAATAGCTTATGCAATAAGAATTATATCAACAAATGGATTTTATTCGAAATTTTGGGCTATAGTTACAGCGTGTTTAACAGGCATAACTTGCTCGTGATACAAAAGTTAACAGCTATATTGTATGAATAAGCTGAAATAGGTTGTCTATTCATAACAATTTAGAAAAACAGGAATATTACGAGATAAGCTTGATGTAAATCATTTTTTTGGATTGATTGAGCGAACGTTAGGTGATAATATCACCGAGACATTAAAAAAAGTAATAGGAGAATATCATGGCAGTAACACAAAATGACGTGGTTCAACCACAAACAATAAAACCCTGGAAGTTTAATTTAAAACCGATGCTTTTGGGTATGGTTATCCTGATTGCAATATTTGGTTTGGCACGTTGGTATCAACAGTGGGCAGCTTGGGACTACGGGCTAGATTCAACCGATCCGATGTTCGATAAATACTGGATGCAGGTTTTTTGGGGTGAAATCATTATTGAAGTGACCCTGTTTTTTACCTTTGTAGGTTATTTGTGGATGACTAGAGATAAGCACCTTAATAATTTAAGTCCAAGAGTAGAGCTTACGAGATTGATGCTTTGGATTTCCATGTTGGTTGTTTATGCGTTTGCCTTTTATTTTGCAGGCAGTTTTTATGCTGAGCAAGATGCGACTTGGCATCAAACAGTAGTAAGGGATACTAGCTTTACACCGAGTCATATTTTTCTATTTTATATGTCTATGCCGGTGTTTATTATTCTTGGCTTTAGCTTGTTCTTCTACGCAATTACGCGTTTGCCATATTTCGCTAGAAAAATATCAGTTTCACTGGTTATAGTAGTATGTGGGCCGTTCATGTTGTTGCCAACAGTTGGCTATAACGAATGGGGACACGCATTCTGGTTGATGGAAGAATACTTTACGGTGCCATTGCACTGGGGTTTTGTATTCTTTGGCTGGACAATCATTGCCCTCAGTGGTGTGCTTATTCAGGTAATGAAATATATGGTAGAGCTATTACCACAAGTAACAAACAGTAAAGGCGAGTTGACCTCGTAACCGCAGTATTCTAAATATCCCTGACCGTTTGTGGTCGGGGATTTTTTTGCCAATAATTTAAATAAGGAACACAACTATGAGCTTAACCGCTGATGAAGCCCAGCTTCTAAGTGCCGTCAATACGCCAAATTCTGACGCCGCAAGAATATCAAGGGGACTCGACATGTTCGTTGTCGCTATCCTGTTTTTTGCCATTATCGCAGCATTTCATATCCACTTTATGCTAACAGTGGGTGACTGGGATTTCTGGGTAGACTGGAAAGACAGAATGTATTGGGTCACCGCAACACCGATGTTATTAATATTTATACCAGCGGCATTGTCATACCCGTTTATGCAAAAATTCGGTTTACCTATTTCAGGAACGCTTTGTGCTTTATGTCTAGCGATTGGTGAGTGGATAAGCAGATATTTCGGCTTCCACCTCTGGACGTATTTTCCATTTAGCATGGTTTGGCCGGCGATTGTTATTCCGAGTTTAATGATTATGGATCTAGTTTTATTATTAAGCCGAAACTTATTTGTTACGTCGATATTTGGTGGCAGCGCCGTTGCTTTAGCTTTTGCCCCGACTAACTGGCCGATACTTGCGCCTTACCATATCCCTGTGGTTCACATGAACCAATTGGTTAATGTCGCCGATATGATTGGCTACTCATTCACCAGAACGGCTACACCAGAGTACCTGCGCTTTATTGAGCGAGGAACCCTAAGAACCTTTGGTGGTGAATCAACCATTATATCGACATTCTTTTCGGCCTTCGTCTGCATGATTTTGTACTTCGTATGGTGGAAGATTGGTGAATGGTTAACAAATTTAGGTAGCATACCTAATGTATTAAAAGAATATGTAGGACTAGGGGACGACAAAAATGATAAGTAGTAATAAGGGGTTATCAACAATGCGTGGAGTGTTGACTAAAGCGATCTTCGCAATGGTTCTGATATGCGTTGCAGGCACCGCATTTGCTCACGGTGAGAGAAACCAGGAGCCATTCTTAAGAATGAAAACTCTGCATTGGTATGACTTAACATGGTCAGTAGCAAATGATGCAACTGTACAAGTCAATGATGAAGTGACAATGACGGGTAAGGTGCATTTTTTCTCAAGGTGGCCAGAAATAATTGCATGGCCAGATACCGTGTTTTTAGGTAATGCAACACCAGGCCCGGTTTTCGTAAGAAAAGAAACCTACCTTAATGGTGTGCCGATGATTCAATCAACCAGTGTTGAGCCTGGCCGTGTGTATGATTTCAAAGTCATACTTAAAGCCAGAATACCTGGTCGTCATCACGTGCACCCTATGTTTAATGTCAAATCAGCGGGCGGTTTAGTTGGTCCTGGTATTTGGATAAACGTCGCTGGTGATGCGGATGACTTTGTATATTCTATTACGACTAGAACGGGCGTTGTTATCGACAACCTTGAGACTTATGGTGTGCAGAATGTTGTTAAGTGGCACTTGATTTGGGCTGGATTTGCAGTATTTTGGCTGATTTGGTGGTTTAGACGTCCATTAATCATTCAGCGATATCTGCTTGTTAAGCAAGGGAGCTGGAAAGAATTAATTACCAATAACGATCGTAAAGTTGCTGTGTTATTGCTGGTTAGTATCATTACGTTAATCATTTATGCTAATGATATAACGCGTGAAGCATACCCAAGAACTATCCCATTACAAGGCAGTAAATCTGAAGTGAATCCTTCTCCTGATCTAAACAATGGTCGTGTAGTAGTTAAGAACCTACTCGCGGAGTATTATTTACCTGGACGTACGGTACTTGTTAAAGCTGAAATAACCAATAATGCTAAGTCAGCGATACAATTAGGTGAGTTTACAGCAGCGAACCTTCGCTTTATTAATAAATCAGTACCGGCTGCCGTAAAAGGCGTTCAAGATGGCTATCCTGAAGAGTTAATGGCTAACGATACACTTGGTGTATCTGATCCATCACCGATTCAACCTGGTGAAACTCGCGTAGTAATGATAGAAGCGACTGACGCTGCCTGGGAAACGGAAAGGCTCAGTAGCTTACTGAACGATCCAGATAGTAGTTATGGTGCATTATTGTTCTTCTATACTGCCGATGGCGAAAGAATTGTAAGTGAGATATATGGACAAATATTACCGACGTTCTTTGATTAAGCCTACCAAATCTGCACAAGCTCTTAATAGAGCTTGTGCAGTATTTAAAGGGTTAGTTGTATTGCTGTTAAGCGTTCTATCTACCAATGTTTTTGCACATGGCGGTGCGACAATGGATCAGGATAAATGTGCTTTCCGAACGGCAGGGAAGTTAGTTCACTTTACCGCCTACCAACCGGTTGAAACGTATACAAAAGAGTTGTGTAGGTCAGTTGTAACGGCTGAAAAGACGATATTGGTATTTGATTTCGTAGATGAAAGTTTGCGAACTATCCCGATTCAATTACAGATTGATAAAATAGACCCTGCTAGTAAGGAAGCTATAGATTTCTTAACGGTGCCAGAACGGCTATATTCCTCGGGTACGACAAAAATTGATATAAAAAATATTGAAGAAGGTGATTATAAAATTAATGTTAGCCTGAATGAGATGAGTTCACATGGGCATAGTCATTCGGATAATACGAAAGGAAATAATCAAAACACGGGTTCTTTTGCTTTTACAGTGAAAGCTAAAGTGACCGATGAGAATAGCAGTGCTTTTTCAAAATACAGTTGGCTTTTATATGCCTTAGGTTTTGGCCTTTTATTGTATTTCCTCACATCAAAGTACCGCTCAAGATAATTATTCCCCAATCAT
>JASJGO010000077.1:0-3571 GCA_033791505.1 Cycloclasticus sp. | reverse complement strand
CTCCAGACTTATTTTTAAATGGGGGTCGCTGATTTTTTATAGCAGCTCAAGATCCAGGTCACGCGCTTTCGATACAATTGTAACAAAAAAACCAGACTCAATTCCGTAGTAGGCAGTATCTTTAGCGACGACGTTTTGCTTACCGATTTTTTCAGCCCACCAACGCAAAGCGGCCAATCGATTCTTGATCGTACCTGGCGCAAGATTCTCATCGATGTATTTAGCCACTAACGAATCAACATGTTTTGGCTTAAGAGATTTAGCCTCCATACGTCGATAGCCCAGCTCATTAAGATGACTGGCCATCGTTTGTAACAACTGAAAACGTTCAGCCTGCGTACTACGGCTGCCGTCCTGATTACGTTCGCACAGGCTCTTTAATTGATAGTTGAGATCTTTCACAGACAACTCCTCGTCGAGAAATAAAACGTGTTTATATTCTCGACAAAGGGAAGTGTTGAGTCGTGGAATAACCTTTCAGCCAGGAAAGTAAAATTCACTACGAACTGGAAAAATAAACCAGCAGAACTATTGCCTTGGCGACAAAAAGGGAAATTCATCTATCAAAAAACTAACTGGAATTTTTTTCAACAGCCTTTCGGGGCAGTTTTACGACCACACTGGATAGGGAGAACTGTTTTTAATTGTCTATTCGTTCCGGTCAGGTTTGTTGTCTGTTCTTGTATAGAAATGACTGTTCAGAACAGACAAAGTGTCTTTCAAAACAGACATGCGACCGTTCAAAACGGTCGCCATAAAACTGGAACAGTGCGGTGTTAAAGTCTTGGTCAGTGTTTATGACTATCCAGTCACCGCAGTGAATGGAGAAGCAATCTTATTGATTACTAACGTCACGGGACACCACTCCCACAAACCTGAATAGCGGCATAACCAACAGTGCCAATCCCCGGATGGGTACGACGCTGTTTCGTTTTCACGCTTTAGACAGTACTACTTTCGTTTTTTCTTTTGCCAGGCATTCCTCCTTATTTACGTATAAAGCTAAGTGATAAGTCACTCATCGCGGTTGCGTGAGACAACTTGAAAAGCCCTTTCGAGCCGACATGCTATTGAGGGTGCAATAGCCACACATGGAAGTTGTATGATCGAGGAAGCGGGCTGAAAATACCCTGATAATGCTTTCGGCATGTCAGAAAAGTTACTGCAGGTTAGATTTCGTAAGGATTCGCACCCCACGTCACTGCATTTTATTTGCAGTGACGTGGGGTAGCATTTTTGCATAATCACTCATTGCCTGAGTTGTAACGGAATATTCTCGCCATTCGCTTAACACATTGTTCAACCCATTCGTTGTAGCTTCCTTCTGTCAAAGGCAGAAAGAGCCTGCTGAAATCTGCCTCTTCGTCTTTTGAAAACATGCGCATCGTCATTGACGAACCGCCCGGCGAATTAGCGACATAGGTATTTTCCATATTGCATAGCGCGATATGCACATACCCTGAATTAGCGGCAATCACATGCCTAAAACCTTTTGCGATGCTAACAAGGGTTTGCGGCGGCGCAAAATGTCCCGAGAAAAACCCTTCGCTGGTTTGTGTCGGATTAGCCGTGAGCACCGTCAAACCATTTGCGCAAAAATAGACGCTGCATTTTCCACTACTGAAACCCGTCCAATGCGCATGATCAATCAATTCATACCCATCTCGAAATTGGGTGACGCCTCCTTGGCAAAGGCGCGCAAAGTAGTCATCCATCTTCTGCTCTAAAGCAATGATGTCAGTCACTCGCTCCGGCTGCGGTAGAAATGCGAGTATTAATTGAGGGGCATCCTGATAACCACGCCTCTCGTTTATCACTTGCTCGATGAGTATTTTGAAGGCGTCTTCCGAGACCGCCTGGCTCATAGTGTCGATATGGCGCAAAGCTTTGACAATTTCATTGTTCAACTCCAACTCTGTGCTAAAACCGGCTCGAAATACCCCAGCCTGATACGCTTCAACTTCAGCAATAAACGCCTGCTGCCGTGCATCATCTACAGGGGTTTGTTGGATAAAAGCCAATATTGATTTCCCGGTAGCCTTAGCGGCCTCGAATTCGGCTTGCGTAACAGATATGCCCTCCGGCGTCTCATAACCATAGGCTGATCCCAATATGAGCAAATACACGTCACATTGCTCAACTTCATGGATACACGCTTTCTCTGATGAATAGGGCCTTGCGGAAAATGCTTCACACATAACCGGGGTTTGGTCCATTAATGTGATGGCCTGTTTTGCGGCACCTCGAAACGCCTCCATCCCTCCAACCACAGAACTTACAAATACCTTATTCAATTAACGACCCTCACTAAAATAAAACGATTATTCAACTATTTGATGGCGGCTTAGCTCACCCTTACTTCTAAACTATTTGTCCACATGATTGATTAGCCATTAATCGATGCGATGTTATGAATAGCTTATCGTACTACTGTTACACCAGCCATCACGTTTCCGCTAGGTTTCACTATCAAGCCACTTACCACACCCAGTGTGCTGGGCATTTTAACGGGCTTTACCGGGTTCGCTGAACGCTCATTCCCCTGCGGGGAACTGCCGCCCTTACAATCCCTAATGCTTCATCCCTCCGGGCTGCTTAAATTCAGCAATAAACCCACGCTAATCCAACCCCACTAGGGGCTTTGCCCCACGCGCATTGCAAGTGCAAGGCTTCGCGCTTCCTCACCCGTTCAGATTCCCCCGCTTCGCTCCCCCACTTAGCTGCGGCTTCCGGTGAGCCACCTGCAATTTGCTACCCCCACGCTTCGCCAGCGGTGCAGGAGCGCAGACGGGCGCTGCGCTCGTTAAACACAATTCACAGACTCAGGGTCAACTACTATGAGAAAGACTATTTATGAAACTAACTACGACCGACTGATCAAGCTAGGCGTTATTGCCAAAGACGGTGCAATGCCGAAGCCCTACAGCAAAAGCCACACGAATGGTTTTATGGATTTAGTGCTGGAAAGAGTCGAACATATAGATGACGTATCAGGGAACTCTGGCATTGCGTTTTCAATGGCGCATTATTTCCGGCAAAACGGTGATCTTTGTAAAGATCCGGAAATGGTTGTCATCGTTTATCCAGCATTACAAATGGTTGAGGCTTTGACCTTTGAACAGTCCCTGCCACCGATCTATCAGGTAGTATTTCCTGAACCCGGTAAATTTTACCCTCAACTCAGAAAAGAGCTGAATGGATTTCTACGACTATGGTTGAATAACCTTATTGATCAGGGGCATGGTAATAATTGGGTAGAAAATAACCCATAGCAAACCAACATTCGAACTGTAAATAATATTAACGTGCTCGGTGACTAATTCATTTGGTTAATCGAGCACTTCCTGCTCATCAATCCATTGCAGAATTGACGACATGCGCCACCCAATCATTCTACCACTTCCCAATTTTATCGGTGCAGGAAACTTATTATTTTGCCGCCAACGCCAAAGCGTAACAGAACTAACCCCTAAAATTTTTGCTAGCTCAGCCTGTCGAACAATACGATCAGCGGAAGCAATATCACTTCGTTGAATATCTACCATGCGCATACACCTCCTACATTAGTAGA
>JASJGO010000076.1:0-20994 GCA_033791505.1 Cycloclasticus sp. | reverse complement strand
TCACAACGCCAGCAACAACCGTCTATCACCTGTTCGTTGGCTAATACCGTATTACAATCGGGACACCAGTTGAGCGGCGCGGTCTTTTTATAAACCATGTCTTTTTTCAACAAGCGATTAAAAAACCAGTGCTCCCAGCGATAATAATCATCAGAACAGGTAGCCAACTCACGATCCCAATCATAGCCGAAGCCTAATTTTTTCAATTGATCACGCATATAGTCAATATTATCGTGCGTCCAGTCAGCCGGGTGAACACCGTGTTTCATCGCTGCATTCTCTGCTGGCAGGCCAAATGCATCCCAGCCCATCGGTTGCATCACATTTTTGCCCTTCATACGCTGGTAACGGCTGATCACGTCGCCTATCGTATAGTTTCGAACGTGGCCCATATGTAAACGCCCACTCGGGTAGGGAAACATCGATAAACAATAGTACTTTTCCTTCCCGACGTCTTCTGTCACCTGAAAGGCATTTGTGGACTGCCACTTGCGTTGCACACTCTTTTCGATCAGAGAAGGTTGATATTCTTCTTGCATTTTTATTCCGTCAGACACACTATTGAGTAAGGTTGGGTAGAATACCTTAGCTACCCTTAAATCTAAAGTGCTATTACACCAGGAGGCTGTATGAACAATCCGATACAAGACAAATTGGTCCACGCTTATGACGTTATGGTTGAACGCTTGCATAACGCGGTGGAACACGCTGAAAAACAGACCCTTCCAAGCCTCGAAGTACAGCTAAAAAAGGCGCAGGAAAGGGCTATTGAATTAGGTGAACTGAGTAGAGAGGAAGCTGAAAAAGTAGGTAGTTATTTAAAGAGGGATCTGGATGACATCTCTGCTTATTTACAAGAAACCCGTGCTGAGTTTTCAGAGTGGCTATCGTTTGAATCAACCCTGGTAGAAAGTAAAATCGGTGACTGGCTGAGCCTGGTCGCCGACAAAACAAGACTGGAACTGGATAAACTTAATCTACAGGCCATTAAAGGCAAGTTATATCACTCTGGGGAAGTAACGGGGCCAGGAACTTTACGCTGTATCGCTTGCGATCAGACCCTCAACTTTAAAAAGACCGGACACGTTCCACCTTGCCCTAAGTGCCATAAAACAGAATTCAAACGTCTCAGCAAAAAGAGCTCTCGCTAATCACGGCTGGAGCTCCAACGCGTTGGCATAATGGAAAAGTCATTCATTTTCACTGTCTGGTTGACGAAGAACGCAGAAAAACAGACTATCTCTAAATAATAGTGACTTTAGTCACTATGAAACAATATACCGATTGAACATATACGATAAAATCACGTCCAATTTGAACTGATTCACTTTAGGATTGTTATGAACTATATAAGGTATTACCTAGGCTCTCTCATTGTTGTCATCGGCATTATCGGCTTCATTAAGGGTGAATTCTGGGTTTGGCTCGGCCTTAGCACGTTTATTCCGCTATTAATAATTGACGTCGTCGCTAAAACCGATACCAAGGTGTACGGCATATCCATGCCCTGGTTAGGAGAGGTCCCACTATATATGCATTTGTTTTTAATGCTGGGCCTGTATGCCTCTTTTACTCACTGGATGATGCTGGAACAGCAAGCAGGCGGGCAGACACCGCTATTTTTATTACTCGGCTCGGCTTTATCATTAGGCTGGCTTGGCGCCGTACCCACGTTACCCGTTAACCATGAACTCATGCACAGGAGGAGCGTCGTAGGGCGTCTTTTCGCCACGCTGATAGGAACGTTTTACTTTGACCCAACGCGTGATGTCGCCCACGTGCACACCCATCATATTCACCTGGGTACGGCAAAAGATTCTGACACCTGTCCGCGAGGTAAAACGGTTTACAGTTTCGTTTTCAGCGCCATTGCGGGCAGCATGAAGGACTTTCTTGAAAAGGAATCCACGCTCAGCAAAAAAACTGGGCGCTCTATGTTTTCACCCAGCGGACGAATTATGAAGGCTATTTATCAAGTATCTATTTTACTTGGCATGGTGTTTTTGTTCGCCGGTTTAACCGCTCTACTGGTCGCTTTTTTCGCCATGCTGTTTAGTCGTATGCTGGTTGAAGCTTTTAATTATTATCAACACTACGGATTGGTTCGCGTCGAAGGTAAAAAATACGACTCGCAACACATCTGGAATCACTTAAAACCCATCAGCCGAGTCATATCCTTTGAAATCACTAATCATAACGACCACCATATGGATTCCTATGCGCCATACCATGAGTTAAAACCCAAGCTCGACGGTCCGCAAATGCCGAGTTTATTTTTATGCTTTTTAACGGGGCTTTTTCCTCCCATCTGGTTCAACTATATCGCCAAGCCTCGACTAAAAGACTGGGACTTTAACCACGCCACCGCTGAAGAAAAAGAACTCGCTCGTCAGGCTAATATTAAAGCTGGCTGGCCTGACTGGTTGGCAGACGCTGACGCAAACGCTACTTAATACAACACAAATATGAAACGTTTTTTTGATCTATTTAAGTCACAAAAAGGCCCTCTAAGCGCGACTATTGAGCCCTCTGGCGAGTCGTTTGAAGTACCCAAAAACAAAACGCTCTTGCAAACGGCCTTGAGTCATGGCGTCAATTTTCCTTACCATTGCACCGTCGGAACCTGTGGCAATTGTCGTTGTAAGTTAGTCAGTGGCGAAGTACGCGCTATCATGGACTTCTCTTACACTCTTTCTGCGTCAGAAATCGAGGACGGCTATATCCTGGCCTGCCAAAGTCTGTTGAAATCAGATGTCGTGATTGAGCTAGAAGTGGATATTAATCAGCCGTCACAATCTGTCGAAGTCTTTAAGGGCGTGATCAAAGACACTCAAATGCTGACCCACGACATCATGCAAGTTAACGTCGAGTTAGATCGTCCGATAAGTTTCACCGCTGGGCAATTTGCCGATATTGGCCTGGAAGGTTTTGCACGACACCGCAGTTACTCATTCGCTGGCGCGCCAGAAGCAGGAGGTCAGAACGCATTGAGTTTCCACGTTAGGAGCGTGCCTGGCGGCAGCTACACGGAGTGGCTTTTTGCCCAAGAGCGTAAAAATGAGGCCTTTGAGCTACACGGCCCCAGTGGTTCTTTTTGGCTTAGAACCAGTGATGCACCGATTCTTGCCGTGGCCGGTGGTAGCGGCATGGCACCGTTAAAATCAATTCTCGATGATGCTTTATCCAAAGGCATCAACAGGCCGGTCACTTACCTGTTTGGCGCTCGCGAACAACGCGACCTTTATTGTTTGGACGAGATGCGGGCGTTAACGGAAAAATGGCCGACTAGTTTCAATTTTATTCCCGTTCTATCGGAAGAGCCAGAGGGTTCGGATTGGACCGGCAAACGGGGACTGGTAACGGCGTTTATTAACGACGAAACCGCCGGCTTCCCGGTCAACGATGCTCACGCGTATTTATGCGGCCCTCCGGGCATGATAGACGCCACTCTAGTCGTACTCGAACAGGCTGGGCTCGGTTTAGATCATATCCATTACGATAAGTTTTTAGACTCTCGGCAATTAGAGAACTAGAAATCTATTAACGGCCAGACTACAGAACCATAAAACTTAAACGTCGCTTAAAGATCTCTTAACTGGTCGATATCAAAATATTCTTCTGTCACCTTTTCACCTCGATTTTCCCAAACCGGCGTCACTGTGATGATGTTTAATCGATTATTAAATTCGTTGTGAACCGTGATATGGTCCCATTGCGCGTCGCCATCAAAGGGTCTCCACGAACGACTGTCATCCCAGGTTCTATAGGGCCGACCTCGTTGGTCTGACATTTCTTGATATTGGGCGTAATAGTTTTCCTGATCGATATAAATCGTCCGTTTTTTGTATTGATAAGTGCCTTTTTTATCAATAATTTCTAAAACCCAGACAGGACGTAGCTCCATCTCCATACTGTTCCAGGCGCATTGGCTATCGGCCATCTTCGCAGAACGATAGACATAGCCCGTTTCAGGCGACGCCAGGATCAGTTTTTCACCCACCAGCTTATAATCAAACGTCTCTAGATCCGTTTTCGCCCAATACGCACGCCAATCATCCCAGCTGACTTCGAGCCCGTAATACATCGGATCTTGCGCATCATTGCCAGATAAAATTCGGGTTCGGCGGTTGCTTGGCAGGAAAATTCTAAAGTCATCTGATTCATTGCCGACGGCCGCCCTTTGTCTGACCGCAGCAATACCACTAACGTCATTAGGAGATAATACAAACAATGAGCCACCCTCAATGAATCGATCTTTATCATCGATACTACCCAGCGGTTCGATGGTCTGCCGGCCATGAAATTTTTGCCACCAAATAAGCCCAGTATATTGAACGTCTAACTTGCCATCCCCGTCACAGGAATTAGAAATCATTGGGTCAAAAATAAGGGTTTCCGTACCTACACCGTGAGCGACAAAAGTCCAGTTCAACTCCAGTCCATCCTTTGGATGCAGATACGGAATCGCGCCAGCCGTTTCGTCGTTAATCAGGGTCGCGCTCCCATCAGGATTAATCAGCGTTCCGTCTGCGTCTGTGCTGGGTGTTAAATTTTTACCCTGTAGCGCCAGCGTCGCATTTAATACGCCTTTGTTCATATAATAGGTATTCGTCGGCACGATGCTAATTTCACGAACAAAACCATCGGCCAGCTTTAAGCTATTTAAAACGTCACGCGGTAGATACTCAGTTAGCCAGGGATACTGGCTCACATTAGTCTTATTAATCACCAGGCCTGGCTTTAAATCCTTTGGTAGCGTGTGCTTATCTATCAGGTCATACGCGTCGTAACCGCGCAGCGCTTTCCAATCTTTCGCCAGCGCAATCGCCCTGGGGTCAGAGATCGCCTCTAACCACTGTTGATGTTCAAGCTGAGCTGAATTTTGCGCAAAGCTCTTCCATTGCTCGATGGCTCTATTTGACTCAGCGCTCGCCACCGTAAAGCTCGATAACGTGAGGCCTAATAATAAACCGCGAATGATCATTAACATTTATTTCCTCTTATCACGCATCATAAAACTAATTACGAGCAGGGCCAATGAAAATAGATAAATGGCCCACCAACCCCCTTGTACGAACGGCGTCGATCCTGTTAACGGGGTCATCTCGCCGGTTAACGCAAAACGACTGAACATCGGCGCCTGGCGAATCGTTTTACCCTTCTGGTCGATAATAGCGGTTAATCCGGTATTCGTCGAACGCAGCAAAAAACGACCGCTTTCGAGCGCGCGCATTCTCGCCATTTGTAAGTGTTGATATGGTGCGATGGTATCACCAAACCAGGTGTCGTTGCTGACATTCACCAGGTACGCCGCCTGAGGTAAACCATCGATGGATGATTGTTGAAAAACGTCCTCGTAGCAAATTGAAGAGGCAAATGGATAACCCGCACCCTGTAATAACGACTGCTGCTTTTCGCCTGCGCTAAAATCAGATAAGGGTATGTTTAAAAAAGCCAGAATAAACGTAGAAAGAGGCTTGAGCGGCATATATTCACCCAGCGGAACCAGGTGTCGCTTAAAGTAGAAGTTGCTTGGGTGGCGAACGCTATACAAGGCGTTGTAGTACTCACTCGTCGTTTCTGACATCACAGGCAGACCGAGAATAATATCCGACTGATAACCCGTCGCCTCTGTTCTCAATGCAGGTAAGAAGTCATCCTTTACTGCGTGATAAAATGCGGGAATGGCCGTCTCAGGCCAGACGATCAAATCGGCGTCTCGATGCTGCTTTGTCATCTGCAGGTATAGTTCAAGATTAATTTTTTTAAAGGATCGCATCCACTTGATTTCCTGCGGAATATTACCCTGTAACAAAGCCACTTTTATTGGCTTGCCCGCTGGCTCTACCCACACTACACCAGCCAGTAACCAGGCAGCAGACCAGAACGACACGAGCAATGAAATGGCTAGTATTTTATGCCCGTTTTTTGTTCCTAGAAAAACACACAACACGGCGCCCGATGCTAAGCTAATTAGCCATGAAAGCCCCAATACACCGACTAACGGCGCCCAATTCGACAATACCGTATCTATTTGACTATAACCCAGCGATAACCAGGGGAAACCAGTAAATAACACGCCCCTCAAAACCTCCAGACCTAGCCATAAGCTCGGAAAAGCGAGCAGGTAGCGCAGCGCATTATCGGCGGCAAAGAAACGGTTCAATAGATAAGCGAGCAAGGCAATATAAGTCGCCAGAATGGCCACCATACCCAGCATGATAATTACCGCCAGCCACAGCGGTGCGTGGCCAAAATGGTGAATGCTAAAGTACACCCAATAGACACCGTGGCCGAAATAACCCCAGCCAAAAGCATAGCCGGCAATAGCGGCTTTCGCGGGTTTTAAGCGCCGAAGGGCTAATAGCAATAACACTAACGATACAATCGCCATAAAAGCGTGATCATACGGCGCAAAAGCTAGCGGCAGAAGCGCCCCAGACAGTAGCGCAACGATGATCATCCTGGTTTGTTGAAACGTCTTAATCAACATACCAACAACCACCCATCAGCTTATTTTTCTTTATCTTTATCTTCTTCATCGTCACTGAGCACCGTCATATGAAGAAGGTGCACCCGACGATTATCCGCTCTTAGCACTTCGAAAAGAAAGTTATCAATTTGTGTTGTTTCACCGCGCTCTGGAACGTGGCCAAAACTTTTAACGACCATGCCGCCTACGGTGTCATGGTCATCATCTGAATAGTGGGTAGCAAAGTGTTGATTAAAGTCATCCATTTCCGTTAACGCTTTTATATTGTACTCACGTTCATTGCGCTGCAAGATGAACGCCTCTTCTTCGAAATCATGCTCGTCTTCAATCTCACCCACAATCTGTTCCAGTACGTCCTCGATAGTGATCAAACCCGCCACGGAGCCATATTCATCAATTACGACTGCCATATGATTCCGGTTTGCGCGAAATTCATGCAGCATGACGTTTAAGCGTTTACTCTCAGGGACAAAAATAGCTAGACGCATAACGTCTTTGACGTCAAATTTTTGAGTTTGCCCAGCCGTTGCGTAACCCAACAAGTCTTTGGCTAACAAAATCCCCAGCACTTGCGATGTCTCTTCATCTAGCACTGGAAACCGTGAATGCGCTGATTCAATAACCAGGGGATAAATATCCTCTAAACCAGCGTCTTTGGGTATAAATACGATTTGAGAACGCGGAATCATGATGTTCCGAACCTGTAACTCCGATACCTGCAAAGCGCCTTCAATCATGGCCAATGCATCAGGCCCCAGCAAATCTCTTTTTTCGGCGTCACGTATCAAGTTGACTAAGTCGTCGCGATCTTTAGGTTCGCCCATCAGTGCTTGTCCAAGGCGCTCAATCCAGGAGCGGTTTTCTGTTTTTTCGGGATATGCTTGACTCATTTTTTTTTAACCTTCATAGGGATTACTAATACCAATACTGTTGAGTAACTTTATTTCTAAGGATTCCATGATGTCGGCCTGTTCGGACTCGATGTGATCGTAACCCTGCAGGTGCAAACAGCCATGAACAAGCATATGCGCCCAGTGCGCGAGCACGGGTTTATCTTGTTCGATCGCTTCTCGTATAACTACCGGAGCACAAATGACCAAATCGCCCAAAATATCATCGGCTAAAACCTCAGGCGGCATCCAGTCTGGTGCCTCAAATGGAAAACTCAACACATTCGTCGCTCCATCTTTTTGCCGATACCTTGTATTCAATTCAGCAGACTCAGGCTCGTCTACGATTCTAACGACGAGATCCGCGCCTTTGCGTTGCTCGATCGCTAAATCGACCCATTGGGTTAATTGAATCGAATCGGGTAATTCAGCGCAATCGCTCGCTATTTGCACCTCAACCGTCATAAGTTGTCGTGTTTTTCATAGGCCGAAACGATTTTTTGCACGATCGGGTGACGCACGACGTCACTGCTTTTAAAGTAGGTAAAACTGATACCAGGAATATCTTTTAAAATATTCGTTACCAGTTTCAAACCAGACTCGATATTTCTCGGTAAATCTATTTGTGTAATATCGCCGGTGACGACCATCGTGGAACCATAACCAATTCGCGTTAAAAACATTTTTATCTGTTCTGGCGTCGTGTTTTGCGCTTCATCAAGAATAATAAAGGCCTCGTTCAGGGTTCGTCCGCGCATAAAAGCTAGCGGTGCGATTTCAATCACGTTCTTTTCAATCAACCGTTCTACCCGCTCAACCCCTAGCATTTCATAGAGAGCGTCGTAGAGTGGTCGCAAATAAGGGTTAATCTTTTCACTCAGATCACCGGGTAAAAAACCTAAACGTTCGCCCGCCTCTACGGCTGGTCTGGCAAGGATAATTCGCGCCACTTTTTCGCTCTCTAACGCCTCTACCGCAGAAGCGACAGCGAGATAGGTCTTGCCCGTACCCGCCGGACCAATACCAAAAATGATATCGTTTTTGGGGATACTTTTAACGTAAGCCTGCTGGTTTCCACCGCGCGGCTTGATGATTTTTTTGCGTGTGCGAACGGTGACCGCATCATCTAAAACGGCTGACACATTTGTCTCCATTTGGGCTTCCTGCAATAATAAATGCACTTTTTCAGGCGTTAGCTGTTCGATTTCTGTACTGCGGTAAAGATCCTGAAGCGCAGAAATAGCCGAAGCAACATTAGTTTTTTCGCCACTCAGATTAAAGTGGTTGCCGCGATTTTTAATCTCCACCTGCAAACGCTGCTCTAGTTGAATAAGGTGTTCGTTAAACTGGCCGCACAAACTCGCCAAACGTTTATTATTCGCTGGCTCCAGACTCAGTTCAATTGATGTCGATTGATTACTCAAATTAGGAAGCTGACAGTCTCTCATTGACGGCTAAGGCTGGCTTTATAATCGCTTGTACCATTCGCCCTCTCAAAGAATAAGGGAGTGCTTCGGTAATAAAAACATCGACAAATTGCCCAGCCAAACGCGAATGTCCAGCAAAATTTACCACCCGATTATTTTCTGTCCGCCCGGTCATTTGTAAGGAATTCTTTTTTGATTCACCCTCGACCAGAATGCGCTGCGTAGTGCCTAGCATTTTTTCTGAAAAAGCGACCGTTTGGCTGGTAATGAGGTTTTGCAATCGTTCAAGCCGTTGTTTTTTAGTCTCGGCGCTGACGTCATCTTGCATGTCAGCGGCTGGCGTTCCTGGGCGCGCACTAAAGATAAAGCTGAAGGAGAAATCAAAACCAACTTTCTCAATTAAGCGAATAGTATCTTCGAACTCTTGATCGGTTTCCTGTGGAAAACCAATAATAAAATCAGATGAGAAACTCATATTCGGACGAATTTTTCTGAGTCTTTCCAGCTTTTCCACGTATTCGTCAATTTCATGTCCACGCTTCATTCTCGCCAACACGCTGTTACTGCCGCTTTGTACCGGTAAATGCAGGTGATCGACCAGTTCAGGAATATCTTCGTAGGCCTGAATCAGGCTATCGGAAAATTCTTTTGGATGCGAGGTGGTATAGCGAATACGATCAATACCTTCTATCGCCGCGACATAGTGAAGCAGCAGTGCGAAATCGGCGAAATCGCCATCGGCCATTTCACCACGATACGCATTAACGTTCTGGCCTAATAAATTGACTTCTCGAACGCCTTGCGCGGCCAAACTGGACACTTCAGCCACTACATCATCCAGTGGACGACTCACTTCCTCACCACGCGTATACGGCACCACGCAAAACGTACAATACTTGCTACAACCTTCCATAACAGATACGAAGGCTTTTGGGCCTTCGGCGCGGGGTTCCGGCAAATTATCAAATTTCTCAATTTCAGGAAAAGAAATATCCATCACTAATTTCTTTTTAGTCTGCGCCTCGTTCAACATCGCTGGCAAACGGTGCAAGGTCTGCGGGCCAAAAACGACGTCCACATACGGTGCCCGTCGACGTATCACCTTGCCTTCCTGGCTTGCGACGCAACCACCGACTCCAATCAACAGGTCTTTATTGCGTTCTTTTAGAGGCCGCCAGCGACCCAGCTGATGGAACACCCGTTCTTGTGCTTTTTCGCGAATCGAGCAGGTATTCAGCAGCAGTACGTCTGCCTCTTCTTCTTTATCGGTCAGCACCATACCGTGCGAAGCCGCCAGCACGTCGGCCATCTTCTCAGAATCATATTCATTCATCTGACAGCCGTGGGTTCTTATAAATAATTTTTTAGTCATATCGCGTGGGATTTTAACATAAGGATTAACGGCTTAGCTCAACAAAGCTGATCATTGTGGGCTTCCACCTTTTTTAACCATCATGCCTTTAGACGGATTATAACCCATCACGGCAATAGCCATAAAAATGACAAAAGCGCCCAGGGTATAGAGAAACGCGTATAGATTGAACTGGCCATACAAGGCAAAGCGAATTAACTCAACCGCCTGAGAAAATGGATTATAGCTGGCCAGGGTGTACAGCAACTCGCTAGATTCTTTAATTTTCCACAACGGATACAAAGCCGTCGACATAAAAAACATCGGGAAAATGACAAAATTCATCACCCCAGCAAAGTTTTCTAGCTGCTTGACAAATGACGATAGCAGCATACCCAGCGCGCCGAGCATAAGGCCCGCTAAAACCAGCGCGGGGAATAAACTGATATAACCGAGCCACGGCGCCTGGATATCATAAAACCACGCGACGAGTAAAAACACGTACGCCTGCAAGATAGAGACGAAGGTACCCGCCAGTAGTTTTCCCGTTAACAAAAACCAGCGCGGCAATGGGCTTACCAACAGGGTTTTCATACTGCCCATTTCGCGGTCATACACCATCGATAACGAGCTTTGCATACCGTTAAATAGCTGAATCATGCCGATTAGGCCAGCGGCGATATACACCTCGTACAAAATATACGTTTCATACGGCGGAATAATAGCGATACCCAGGGTTGAACGAAAACCCGCGGCAAACACGAATAACCAGACCAGCGGCCGAACCAGTGCGGCGATAAACCGCTCGCGCTGACGTAAAAAACGCCATAACTCACGTTTTATGATGCCGTTTAAGGCGATTGATGCATGGCTGATATTCATTACAGTTTTACCTGTGTTAAACCTTGAAAGGCCTGTGCGATAGTTTCTGCTGATTGTTCATTACAGACTTCATCCACGGCCCCTTGCGCCTTAATTTCACCCTGATGCAAAACAATCACCCGGTCTGATGGGTACACCTCATCGATCAAGTGCGTCGCCCAAAGCACCGACAGATTATCATTTTCACATAAGGCGTGAACGTGCTCGACTATTCCCTGGCGACTTGCCACATCGAGGCCAACCGTTGGCTCATCCAGTAGCAATAAAGAGGGTTTGTGAAGTAGCGCTCTGGCGATCTCAACGCGACGACGGTGACCGCCATTCAACTCACGCACTTTCTCGTCTTTGCGTGCAAACATACCTTGTCGCTCAAGCTCTTCCTGAATACGGCCAGACGCTTGCTTGCGACTCATGCCGTGTAAAGAAGCGTGATAATGAAGGTTTTGCAACACGCTCAAGTCCATATCCAGCGTGCTTTGTTGAAACACCACGCCTAAATTTGTGAGGGCCTGACACGACTGTTTTTTAATATCGAAGCCGTTGATTAAAATTTCTCCGTCACGGCTATTATATAAATGCGTAATCAAGGAAAACAACGTCGTCTTACCCGCGCCATTGGGGCCAAGTAAAATCGTACAGTCGCCCGCTGCAATTGAAAAATTGATATTCTGCAAGGCCGGTTTATTGCCGTATGCGTAACTCAGATTTTTTACCGCTAAAGAAGTGTCCGTTGAATGGGTCATTTTTTAACCGCGATTCCCCAGGGATAATGGCCTACTCGAACCGATTTTGTGACCTTCAGATCGTCTACATCGATGATCGAAATATCGTTACTTACGCCATTGGTCGTATACAGGCGCTTTAAGTCCGGTGAAAAAGCCAGATTCCATACGCGCTGCCCGACCAATAAATATTTTTTTACCGTCATCGTTTGCGTATCGACCACGGCAACCCTGTTGGCCGGACCCAGGGCGACAAAAAGCAGTTTATTATTTGGATGGGCCAACACCCCGACTGGTTGAATTAGGGCCTTTTCGACGCCAGGTATCGTGAAATGCACTTTCGCGTCCACTTGCTTGCTCGCTACGCTTATGCGTGACAGCGAACCGCCAATTTCTGAACTCACGTACAGCGCATCGCTATTAGCTGAAAACTCCGCAGCCCTGGGGCGCGGATCCACCAGCGTATTAGCCTTAATGCTTTGGTCGACGGGATCTATCCAGTGCACCATATTGCTGGTTTCCGACGTATTGACCACCCATTTGCCATCTCCACTTACGGCAATTCCTTCCGGCTCTACGCCCACCGCAATCTGTTTGATCACGCTTTTATTCATCAGGTCGAGCACCGAGACTAAATTATCATCCTCGTTGGAGACGTAAAGCCACTGACCATTGGGGTGAATTCTGAAGGTTTCAGGGTCTTCACCCGACGGTAAGTTGCCAACCACCTTTAACGTCGCCACGTCTATTATTTGAATCGTGTCGTCATCACTCGCCGCCACGTACAATAAGGTTTGATCATTATTAAGCGAGATACCACGCGGGCGTTGACCGAGTGTCACTGTTTGTAGCAAGGTCCCCGTTTCACCATCCACCACGGCCAGCGCATTGTCTTTTTCTAAAGTAATATAAAGCGTATCCGCGACACTAGCCGTAGTGACGAGCGCGAGAAAGGTTAATAAAAAGCGTATTTTCATGGTTTTAACGATATGGGTTTTAGTGATTAAGGCTGCAACCTGATTCTGGGCTATCATACCCCAGAGTATCCAAATAAGTGCGAGGGTGTAAAAATTCTTGATGCGGCAAAACCGACACGATAGAGCGCGCCGTCGTCAATAAGACCGGTTGCCGTAATTGCTGGTTCCATTTTCTAAACGTTAGCCTGGTGCCTTTAAAACCAGCCAAACTAAATTCGTCACTCAGCATAAAGTTTTTTATAGTAGCTGGGTCACTAGCTTTTGTCCGAGTGGCGGCCTCACCCACTGAGCGAACGGCAAGCCATGACGCATAATCAACGTCGTTCATCCAGCGACCCGCTTGCTGGTAAAAGCGGCGTTGCATTTGCACCGCCCCCCAGCGTTCGTGCGTTCTATGCCAGGCGTGGGCAACCATACCCTGCGTTCCTGCAACGGGCCTGGGTAACCAGGTGTTCATCGGCAAGTATTCGCCAAAAAGCCCTTGCACATCTGCCACCAGCAATACGTCATAATCCACTCCCTGGGTGAACACAGGAATTTCAGCCTGCGCAGTTCGTCTGGCGTCGTGCTGAAAATTCCACGTTTTTTCTGCGACTATTTTTATACCGAATCGCTTGGCAGAGCGCTTAATTGCATCGGAAAACTGATTATCTTGTTCGTCCGTACCCTTCACTAAAAACCATTTATTCCAACGCTTTTTTAGCAGGTACTGAGCCAACGCATCAGTTCGCATGGCGTAACTAGGAATAAGGTGGAAGGTATTTGCACCGCAACTAGCATTTCTTACAGCGTCCCCTTGCTCAGACACATTAAACAATAGAACACCTTGCTCTTTAGCTATTATCGACAATTCGATCAAGGTCGGTTGCCGAACCGCCGTGATGATGAATTGATACCCTTCTTCCAGCAACTGCTCAAACGCTTTATTCGCGTCATCGCCGAGAGCTATTTCGACGTACTTTAAATGATAACTCTGGCCGGTAAATTGCCCCGTCGTATTATTATCCTTAACACCCAGCTGCGCACCTTGAATACCCTCGTCGGTCATCACAGGATCCAGATTAGATAGCGCAGGAGGCGCATAGATCTTCTCTGTTAAATAAGCCATTTTAATGGCTACAGCATCCGCTTGAGCCTGACTCGAACAAAGCATCACTAAGAAACTTAAAAACAGAATTAGTCGGCGCATTGTAAATTTAATTCCCATTATTAAAGGATACCCTGTTTCGTTAAAACTTTTTAAGCAAGCTAGCTAAAGGTTTTCTTTGTTAATAGACAAGATTAACGCATATTTTAATGTAATTTTCACGATATAGAGTGAATAAGAATACGCGTCTGGATTGTGGATAAATTTGAAGCAAAAAAAAGCGACCCATAAAGAGTCGCTAAGAGGAGGAGAACATTATCACTCAATTACAGCTTCTGAAAACAGTGCTGTAGTAACAATGTGTGATCATGATATATTGCTCTGCAACATATGTCAATACTAATTAAATAACTTAATTACAGTATACCCTCAACACCTTGAAATATATAAATATTTATTTCTAATTCGATCTGCATGGTCTAAAATTACGGATGGAAATTCAAGGCTCGAATGCACACCCCAGTTTAAACGTAATAGAGCGTCAGCCAACATCCGCAACACAAATACCCATCCTCTTCGTTCATGGCGCCAATATGTCAGCCTGGTGCTGGGATGAGAACTTTATGTCCTTTTTTGCAAAAATGGGCCATCCTACTTATGCGGTTAGTTTGCGTGGGCACGGCAATAGTGGTGGACAACATCAGTTAGCAAGCAATAGTATTGCTGATTACGTCACCGATATTCAGCGTGTTCTCGATGAAATAGGCGTGACGCCGATTCTCATTGGGTTGCCTGGTGATACAAAATTACATCGAGCACACGCCAGTCCCAGCCTGTGCCTTACTAGCTCCTATCCCAGTACATGGATTACTCCTCTCCATTCTGGATCTAGCACTCTATAACCCTACTTTTTATACACCGCTCAATTTATTACAACTTTTTGGCAACGGGTCAACCGTCGTTGACCTAGCCCGAAAATCCATCTTCTCTGGCCACGTAAGCGATAAGGTGGTTATTCGCTATTGCGCCCAATTACAAGCTGAATCCCCGAGGGCATTGCTCGACTCGCTATGGCTGGGGCTGCCATCTAAAAAGAACCCTTTTGACGTACCGATGCTTGCCTTAGCCGCCGATGAAGATACATTCTTTCGAACAGATCATATTGAAAAAACAGCGACCGCCTATAAGGCAGATTATTTAGTAATGACAAATACTAGCCACGCTATAATGTTAGATTCCCATTGGCGGCATAGTGCTAACGCCATTTGTGCCTAGTTAAATGAAGTCGAGTTTATGAGTTAACTAAGTTACATTTTTAGCCGAAAAGGGCTGAATCGTTCAGCCCTTTTCTAAGTTTCTGCTTGTTTACGCCGCAGCCTGACCTTGCTTAATTTTATCTTTTTCAACCACTGCGTGCAATTCTTTCAGCACCACGGACAGTTGCTCGATTTCTATTTCATTTTCAGTTTGAACCGCTGACACCAAATTTAAATATCGATCCATTTCGTTACGATTATTCTCACACCAACGGCTAACCTGCTCATCTGCCGTTGCCTTCTTGTCAGATAACTGAAGAATAGATATTAGCAGGGCACGGGTTTCAGCGTGTAAATCATCTCGCAATGCCGATCTGGCTAAAGATTGCCAGTAATTTTTACGCGGAAGCTGGTTAATACTCGTCTGTAACCAATTCAATTGAAGCGCCTCGCGAACGGCGAAATAAACAGGTGGGACATCTTCTTTCACGAGTTTAACGACGCTGTTAACGGCAATGATATCGAGGCAGCTAAACGTCAATTCAATACCGCTTATTTTTAACGCTAACTGTTCACCCACCCCAGCTGACTGGTAGCCTGACACACGGTCTGAGATTCGTTGCTTTTCGTCTAACGTTGCGTGCTGAAGAATATCTTTGCCGATTGATTCAACGCCTTCAGAAAACTCATGCACAATAGCATCAATTGAAGTAACGCAAGAACGGTTACGTTGCAACCAATACATTGCCCGTTCAATCAACTTTCGAACCTCCATCAGCATCTCAACCTGCACATCTGATGAAACAAGACTATCAAGAGCCTGTATACCTTGCCATAGGGCATTTGCATTAAAAATTTCACAGGCTACTTTATAGTTCTTCACAACCTCGCCAATGCTTGCGCCCGTCTCGTCACTCATTCTAAATGCGAACGATGGGCCGACTCGGTTTACCATGCTATTCACGATCTGGTTGACGATTATTTCGTCACGAAGGCGGTGATCATTGATCTGTGTTGCAAACTGCCCTCTCAGATTGGATGGAAAGTAATCCATCAAGTCTTGCTTAAACGCCTTATCTTTCAGGATTGTATCACCAGCCATTAGTTCTTTTAACAATAACTTGGTATAGGCAAAAACAACTGACAGTTCGGGGATGTATAAGCCCTCACCTCGCGATTTGCGCATTTCAATTTCTTCGTGATCAGGCAAAAATTCAACCACTCTATCCAGCCGCCCTTCATGGCCTAGTCGATCAATCAAACGCGCGTGTACTTCCAACATTGCTGGCGCCTGTTTCTCAACCATACTGATAGCCTGCGTTTGCAGGTAATTATTACGTAGCACCAATTCGCCCACTTCATCGGTCATTTTCGCCAACAAAGCATCGCGTTGTTTGCCCGTCATATCACCTTGCTCAACGAGTTTATTGAGCAATATCTTGATATTTACTTCGTGATCAGAACAATTCACCCCTGCCGCATTATCAATGGCATCGGTATAAATCCGGCCCTTGGCAGCGTATTCAATTCGGCCGAGTTGGGTAAACCCAAGGTTGCCTCCTTCTCCTACCACTTTACAGCGTAACTCTGAACCGTTAATCCTCAACGAGTCATTTGCACGGTCGCTGACCTGAGCATTGCTTTCACCTTTCGATTTTACATAGGTGCCGATACCACCATTCCAAAGCAGGTCTACGGGCGCTTTAAGCATCGCCTGAATTAGCTCATTGGGTGTTAACTTTTTATCGGTAATATCGAGCATTTTTTGAACTTCTGCCGTCAAACTAATTGATTTATCGGCACGTGAGAATATAGCGCCACCTTTTGAGATAAGCCGCCTTTCGTAGTCATCCCAGCTTGATCGAGGTAAATTAAATATGCGTTGCCGCTCTTTGAAACTAGCGGCGGTATCCGGATCAGGGTCTAGAAAGATATGCATATGATTGAATGCACCTACCAGGCGTATTTTTTCAGACAACAGCATGCCATTGCCAAACACGTCTCCACCCATGTCGCCAATACCGACCACATCGAACGGGGTTTTTTGAGTATCAACGCCCATTTCTCTAAAGTGACGCTTAACTGACTCCCACGCGCCTTTTGCCGTGATACCCATTTTCTTGTGGTCATAACCCACCGAACCACCGGAAGCGAAGGCATCGCCTAACCAGAAATCGTGCGCGAGCGCGATGTTATTTGCGATGTCTGAAAAAGTAGCCGTTCCCTTGTCTGCAGCAACGACAAGGTAAGGATCATCGTCATCGTATCGCACGACATTTTTCGGTGGAATCACTTTTTCAGCCTTTAAATTATCCGTTACGCTCAACAAAGCGGCTATAAAAACACTATAACAATCAACTACTTCTACCATCATTTCGTCACGCGACAAGCCATCAACTGAGCGCTTTACGATAAACCCACCTTTCGCGCCGGTTGGAACGATAACGGCATTCTTAGAGATTTGTGCTTTCATTAAACCCAACACTTCGGTTCTATAGTCTTCTTTTCGATCCGACCAGCGCAGGCCGCCACGAGCAACTGGCCCACCCCTTAAATGCACACCCTCTACGCGGGGTGAATACACAAAAATCTCAAATTTAGGACGCGGGGAAGGTAAGTCCGTTATATTGGCGGGCTCGAGTTTAAATGCAACATAGGGAATCCCTTCGGCATCGATACAATCTTGATAGTAACTGGTGCGAATAGTAGACTGAATCAGGTTTAGATAGCGGCGTAAAATCCTGTCTTCATCCAGCGATACTACCGTTTCAAGGTCAGCCAGAACACCTGCTTCTTGTTTCACTATTTTTTCATTTCTTGCTTTAACGGCTGGATCAAATTTAAGTTCAAATAACTTCACTAAATTGCTGGCTATAGTTGGATTGTTTTCCAACGTTTGTTCTATATAGGCCTGACTGAATGCCGTACCGGCCTGACGCAAATATAAGTAATACGCGCGCAACAACATGATTTTTTTCCAGTCAAGATTGGCTTTTATTACCAGCCTGTTAAAACCATCATTTTCAACGTGACCTATCCAGACTTTTTCAAACACCGATTGAAATTTTTCTTTAATGTTTTCAATATCCGGCAATTGCGCATGATAGAGCAGACCAAAATCGTGTACCCAATAACTACCGCTAGAGCCGTTGTCGCTCATTTCAAAAGGGTGTTCATCAAAAACTGTTACGCCCATATTTTCCAGAACAGGTAGCGTTTGTGACAACGGCGCAGGCGCACCTTTATTGATTAGCTTAAATTGCAACCCTTTACCATGCGATTCTATAGGCTGATACAGGGACATCTGAATAGCCTGACCTTCCCTTCTGCTTAATATTTCTGCTTTCTCAAGGTCAAAAACTGCAAACCTGGCGGGGTAACGCTCTTGATACGCCACCGTAAAACCATCCCCATAGCGGTTGTACAATTCTTTCCCTGCGGCCTCTCCAAAGTGTAGGACTGACGCAGACAATAAATCATCTTTCCAGTCCCTCAAAATATCGATGATGTCACTCTCAACTTCTGAGGCAATAAATTCACCTGTCCAGCCACTAGGGGTATGTACTGTAAAATGAATTCGAGCGAAAATAGATTCACTAAAGACCACTTCAAAATCAATTTTATCGGTCTTTAATTTGCTACAAATGGCGACTTCCATTTTCTTTCTAACGCCGGTGTTATATTTATCTCTTGGCACGTAGACTAAAACAGAAACGAATTGACCGTACGCATCGGATCTTGCAAATAAACGAATCCGTTGTCGCTCTCTTAATTGCAAGACGCCCAACGACAGGTTCAGCAACTCGGCATCATTTGAATGAAATAGTTCATCACGTGGCAAGCCCTCTAAAACATTCATCAATGACTTGCCGTGATGGCTGTTTAACTTGAACGATGAACAACTGAATACTTCTCGTACTTTTCTACGTATCAGCGGTATTTGTTCTACTGAGGCATGATAGACGGCAGATGTATAAAGCCCTAAAAAGCGATATTCGCCTATCACTCGTCCTTTATCATCGAATTTCTTAACGCCGATGTAATCCATATAGCTGGGGCGCTGTATATCGGATTTTGTTGTTGCCTTAGTGATAATTAAGGGGCAGGGTTCACTGATAAACGCCCTGGTTTCATTCGTAATAGGTATTACATCGATATCTGGCATTGGTGCCAGCGCGTCTCTTAATATACCCAGACCCGATCCTTCTACTATTTTAACCCCACCTGTTTTTTTATCCTTAACGAGTTCGTATTCCCTGCAACCCAGAAAAAGGAAGTTATCTTTTTCTAGCCACGTTAAAAACTCGATCGCTTCGCTAGTATCTTGCTGCTCGTCTTTCGAAACTCCATGCCTCAGCGAGTTAACAGCCTCATGTAACTTTGTAAGGCTGGGCGCCCAATCTTCAGTCACTGCCTCACAATGTAAAAGCACTTTTTCAATTCGTTGTTTTAACGACCGAAAGACTTCGCTTTCTTCAACCTGACGGTCCATTTCTATGCGTATAAACGCTTCGGAAATTAGCTGATCATTTGCTTCGTAGGCTTTTAAGGCGCCCTTATTATCTCTGCTAAGGTTTATGGTGGGGTGCACGACCAGGTGGCACGTTAAGCCGCTTTGATTCAAGCTCATGGTTAAAGAGCTCACTAAATAAGGCCTGTCGATAGCAACTATTTCTATCACGCTATAGGCAGACTGCCAACCATGCGTTTCCAGATCAGGGTTATAAACGCTAACTTGAGATGAATTGCCAGGCCTGCATTGCGCCAAATTCCAGTGTGCTACTGCCGCGCCATAAAGGTCTTCCAGCTCTCTTTCGACAAGATCTTCACAAGCAACATCGTTATAATATTCAACAATAAAGTTACTAATAACAAGGGCTTCGTCCTTATCAAAGCGATCATTAATAATTTTTTCAAGTTGCTTGAGTATATGTGCTTTTTCTTTTAATCCAGCCATCATTTTGATTTCTCCGCTGCCATATTGACTTTAACTTTTAACAGTATAGGAGAAATTTTTTATTTAACACATTTAGAGGGGTAGCTCAATGCAGCTCCATAAATACTTTGATGCATTTATTGGAATTTAGAACTCACTTACATTTGCCAAAACTCTCTGTCTTGATCTACTTTCCATGCGTACTTTTTCAGGTTGACGATGCCCGACGAAAAAACGACACCCTCTTTTTCCAAGCGCTCTCGTTGTGCGAGTTCTTTTTCATGACCAGTTGAAAATGATAGTTGTCCCTTTGCATTAATTACTCTATAGCAGGGCACGTTCAGTTCATCTGGTGCTGCGCGCAAAGCAACGCCTACCATACGTGCGCCACGTGGGAAACCAGCGCACCTTGCAACGTCTCCGTAGGTCGACACAAGACCCTTAAGGATATTTTTAACCACCATCCATATTTTCTGATGCTTAGGGTTAACTCTCACGCTTAGTTAATTTGTTTACTGAACAGCTCTTCCAGCAATCGTAGGCTTTGCGATTTCAGCACGGTAAATTTCAAATGAAGATTAAAGGTGTCTTGAGACAAGCGACGGACATTTTTTAAACAACAAACTGTTTTCATGGTATTACCCGTGTCATCCAAACTTAGTTCCGCAGATAAAAGTAGCGGTTTTTCGGGGTCAGGCCGGTAAGCCGAAGGTGAAATAGCCTTCGCACTCAGCTGATCACAAACAATTTCTAAACCCTCAACAGAAATATTTTCACTTCGCGCGATCAATGCTAAACCGTCGGCCGTTTTCAACTGAACGGTCTGTTTATATTTTATTCTGGTAAATTTTCGTCGATACGCTTTCACCAGCGTATTTTATGTAGTCAGTGTCAGTTAAATAGTTAACTCAGTCACGCAGTCACATCAACCACCACTCTGCCGCGGATTTTCCCAGCTAACATTTGTTCTGCC
>JASJGO010000075.1:0-4494 GCA_033791505.1 Cycloclasticus sp. | reverse complement strand
CACTGAACAGTTTGGCTTGGATGAGATGCGCGTTGAAAGTAGTGAGGGAAACCAGCAGGCATCACTGGTCATGGGGCGTTATCTTTCGCCTAAACTTTACGTCAGCTACGGCGTCGGTCTGATCGAAGCCTTCAACACACTGACCCTGCGATATCAAATCTCAGACAAATGGCAACTCAAAGGAGAAAGCGGTGAATATCAAGGTGCCGACATCTTCTACACCATTGAGCGTTAATGGCTAACTTCTAAAAAATAGGCCGAGGCATTTGCTGCAGCCGGCATCAAAACCAACGCCAGTGTTAAAGATTCATACCGGGAACGCCACCCGCACAAGCAACAATCCCATCATCCATTCAATGACCAAAGGATTATCCGCGCCGGAAATAATGATAGGGTGGCATCAATAACATGGCACACACCTCCTAATCCATCATTGAGCCTATATGAAGATAATAGAAGTCATTACTCATCACGAGTTAATCAGCGCCGTGGATAGTATCGGCAAAGAGCACGGTGCTATTGATCAATGGGTTGTTGGTTCAGTAGACGAAGAGGAACGCCAGGTCATGCGTCTTCTCGTTGATGACAAGCACAGGCAAGCGGTTATGGATGCGCTTCAAAATAGCCTGGCAGCAAACGAGTTAACCAGAATTGTGGTCTTGCCGGTTGAGGCAACCATACCTCACATCGAGACCGATGATCAGGAAAAAGAAAAAACGGGGGCAGGCGGAGTCACCAGGGAAGAGCTGTACCACGGCATTTCCAAGAATGCAGAATTAAACAGCAACTTCCTGTTACTGGTCTTTCTATCCACCATTGTCGCCGCCATTGGTCTAATCGAAAATAATGTAGCAGTTGTCATCGGTGCCATGGTAATCGCGCCATTATTAGGTCCCAATATCGCACTCGCTCTGGCGGCGGCTCTGGGAGATACGCCTCTAATGTGGACGGCCTTAAAAACCAATCTGGCAGGATTGAGTTTGGCCCTAGGTCTATCGTTAATAATTGGGCTGCTGTTGCCTACTGAGTTGGACAGCCAGGAGCTCATCTCACGCACCTATGTCGGAATGGATTCGGTAGTGTTGGCGCTGGCCTCGGGTGCAGCCGCTGTGTTATCGCTGACGACGGGATTATCAAGTGTTCTGGTCGGTGTCATGGTCGCTGTGGCATTACTGCCCCCTACAGCGACGGTTGGTCTCATGCTGGGTTCCGGGCAGATGGACTTGGCAATAGGTGCTGCGCTTCTGTTGGCGGTAAATATCGTCTGCGTTAACCTGGCCGCCAAAGTAGTTTTCATCGTTCGCGGCGTCAAACCCCGCACATGGCTTGAAAAACGCAAAGCAAAACAATCGATGACCACCTACATGGTTTTTTGGATCATTTCGCTTTTGGTGTTGCTAATTGCGATATATCTACGCGGTCGCTTATAAGTTTTCTTAAAACCAGTCAGTCAGCATAATGCCAAGCCCAAACCGCTTTGAACGAAAGTTATAATCGATAAGCGTTTCGCCATAGCCATTAAAATATTGGATATAACCTTTAAAGCCCGAGCCTATCGGGAAATTCCAATCAAGCTGTAAAGAGGTTCGATTGTCAGTGGCGCGCAGATTGTTCCACAGCTTGAGACCCGTTACACGTTTCTTCTGTTTATAGTACAAACTCAGCTCTCCATAACCCAAATATTCATCGATACCGGGATTATCATCATGGTTTTTATCTGCCGGCAGGCGATACCATGGTTTGAAAAACATCACCAGGTTGTTTCGCTCAAACACAAAGCTGGCGTACAAACGATTCCAGCTCCTCGATAAAGGATCGCTTTGACCATTGGACTGGTGATTTAGACCAAGCAGAATAAATGTGTTTGTCATCCCCCATAATTTAAAATCCGTATCAAAGGCCAAAGCAATCTCGGGTTCGTAATTGGTTTCACGAAACGGACTTGAGACCTGCGTATTATAAAGTTGCCAGAGTGACAACTGGGTATACCCAAACCACAAAGTCATGTCTTTATCAGCAATATTTTGCCATAACGGCACCTTAAAACTTAGTTGATACTTGGCTTCATAATTCTGAATCTGATCGGCCTTATCTCCGTAGGCCTCACTGAGAGGTTCATCATGAAGACTAGACACATAGGTCAATGGCATGATGTAGGTTGGTCGATGGGGTATAATTGTGAATTCACCAATATTAAATATTTTCTTTTCACTATCTATACGGCTTCTTAATAGGGATGTTGCAGCCTTTTCGGTGCTTTTAGTTTCCGTAGCCTGTTTTATTTTTTCTTTTTTGTCATAACACTCGAGTCGTTCTACCGCATCTTCTATTGTAATACACGAATAATCACCGGGTTTCGCTGATACAATTGAGAACATTATATTGACCACGATGACAAAAACAGCAGAACGTATTTTTACCACCACACAATTTCCTTATATCTAACTTAATGATGAGTTTACAGGCACTGTATATAGTACTACGATTTAATTATCGCGAAAGCATATTGATCGCTGCCAATCAATAAAGCTCCGATCATAAACACTCTTGATATTATCTTGCGACATGCAATTACGGGCCACTAAATGATTGAAATGACAATTAGTTGAATATGAGGTTATTTTGTTGTGAACAATAAAATATACATTGGTGTAACATTAATAATTATGGTGGTTATTTTCATAATACAAAATGCTGCCGTAGTTGATATTCAATTGTTATTTTGGAAAATATCCATGTCCAGGTCGCTAATGATGTTCTTCGTATTGCTCATTGGCTTCGTTATTGGATGGATTACATGTGGGCATTTTCATAAAAAAGGTAACAAACCGAATTAGACTCAAATGAGTCCTATATAACGTCTGGATTGAAACACCACTATTTTCTAGTGTGTTTGCACACTGAAACTATTGGTGCTGTTTAACAAAATTTATTCAGGCATATCTTCAGCGGTGAGCACATCCCCTCCAGTCTCTTCACGAATTGCCTCATGCATAACTTCATTAGTAAGCTCATCATCAAAACTTGCTTTCGCACCTACCCAACGGTCCATTACCTTGGCGGCAACCAGATCACCGCTCACATTAATTGCAGTACGGCACATGTCCAGAATCCGGTCTACGCCCATGATCAAAGCAATACCCGCAGCAGGAATACCCACGGTACCAAGTACCATCGATAAAATGACAATACCCACGCCAGGTGTCGCCGGCGCACCGATAGAAGCCCCAACCGCAGTCAATACAATCAGCGTCATGCCCCCCATGCTGATTTCTATACCGAATACTTGCGCCAAAAAAATTGCCGCCACGCCCTGATAGAGCGCCGTACCATTCATATTAATAGTTGCACCTAAGGGAATGACAAACTGTGATACTGAGGGTCTGACCTTTAGTTTCTCTTCCGCTGTCTTAATCGAAAGCGGCATCACCGCAGCTGAACTGGAAGTCGAAAAAGCAAGCAGCAAGACATCACGAACAGAACGTATAAATGAGAGTGGATTTTGTCGAGCGACTACATAGATGATAATTAAATAAACGGAAAATAATATCAACAAACCCAACAATACCGTACCAACGTAAATCGCCATGCCCAGCAAGGCATCCAATCCCAGTTTCGCAGTCAGTTGGGCCAACAGACCAAAAACGGCAATTGGCGCCAACAACATGGCCCAACGTACAACGGTCATACAAACTTCTTGCAACGACCCCAATAGATCAAGCATGGGTTTTGATTGAGCCGGCGCCATCATTACCAAGGCTACACCAACCACCATGGCAAATATCACAACCTGCAACATATTGCTTTCTACCATCGAGTTCAGCGGATTGGCCGGTAGCAGAGTTATAATTTGCTGTGGTAGCTCGTTAATATTTATACCTACGTCAGCGGACTGTTGCACAATGACAGGCGCAGCGGTCATTGTTGCCTGTATTGATTGGCTATCTATATAGGTGCCTGGTTTAATCACTAATGCGACAGCCAGGCCAATAACTATTGCAAGCGCGGTCGTCACAATAAAATAAAGTACTACCCGAAAGCCCATTTTACGCAACTGATCAATATCTTCCGTTGCCGCCAAACCCCGGATGATGGAGGCAAAAACAAGTGGAATGACAATCATCTGAATTAAGGCCAGGAACAACTTGCCGGGAAATGCGAGCCAGTCACTTATTGTTGTCGCGGTTGCAGGATCAACCCATCCCGCTGAGGGCCCCATCATGATGCCCACCGTAATACCTAATGTCATACCAACAAGCACCTGCAGCCACAGGCGTCCACGCACCAACGCTTGCAGATAATCAGTCATATATTTAAGCGAGCGCGGATAAATATTTTCAATTGACTTCGTGTTTAATTTTTTCTCTTCCATCGCCTTAATCTTTTTCGCAGTAGTTGTATTTATCATCAGACCTTAGTTTATTTAAGCGTAGTACTTTTTTATCCATATTGACGTCTATAAATATCTTAAATAAAACAATTACATTTTTAAAT
>JASJGO010000074.1:0-39396 GCA_033791505.1 Cycloclasticus sp. | reverse complement strand
AACCGCAACAGGCATAGCAAACCAGGCACTCCATGGCGCCTGCCCTTTAAAAAACAGCCTGTCAAAAACGGGTACGATAACGACCGACAGGCTGGTTAAAAAACTGCCCACACTCAGGCTGACGCCCGAATAAACGCCCATAATCCAAAAACACATACCGAGAGCAAAGATAATGCCGACGCCTATTGCCTGTTTGAGTTGCTGTCTATTGAGCGCCCTTATCTGATGGAATCCAAGTATTGATAACAACAGACCTGCCAGTAAAAATCGCAGGCTCACAAATAATAACGGCGGCATAATCAACACCGCCTCCTTTGAGAATATCCAACTGATGGCGGCTAATAGCGTGACCAGTACTAACCATAAGTCCGCTTTCAGAATATTTGATAAGCCCAAAACGCCCCCTTGTTAAAATAAAGCAAAAAAACTGCTTATAAAGCGTTCACCCGCCCACAAAACTCAAGCTTAAAATAATCTAGTGCTTTTGAGTCGCTTGATTTTTTATTTCTGTCGCGATATCAGCAGGCATTTCAACTTCACTCGCAAGAAGTACATCATCATCCTCTTCACCCTTTGCGGGTTTTTTGTTGAGCTTGTCGTCAACAGAACTAGTGTCAACGGGAAGTTCTGCCGGAACTGGCTCTCCAACCTTTTTTTTAGGCTCTACATCTTCATTTTCATGCGCCAATAGAGCCGTTTCTTCTAGATTAATATGCAGCGCTTTCGCCTCTTCAGAACACAACTCACCAGCGCCTTTTGCAATATGGCGATATACCTCACGGTATTGATCCGTTAGGCCTTTAAACAGTACGGCGGTATTTACAAAGTGGTTATCAACTTGTTTTCGATATTCGTCGCGTTCGGCTTCAAGTTTTTTTACTTTTTCACTATTTTCATCCGCGTCAAATTTTGTAAGCCAAACAGACAAAGCAAAACCCGCAACAAACCCAATAACCGTGCCCAACATCAACTCAATCGGCATACGTTAACCCAACTCAACAGGTGAATCGCCTAAGGCATGGCCTTGTAAAGCGATAAAGAGGAAACCAAAACTGATCAGCGGCCAGCTGGCCGTATCACTATTATGTTGATCTGACTTAAATGATAATACTGCTAGTAAATGAATAAACATATCGGTGATTCTCTTCATTATTTCTACTTATTCTATCTCACAATTTGAAAAAGAGCCTGATAAAAAAACGATCTATCCGTTAATGAACGACGAGATATTAATGGCGTAGAATAGTTTATCGATAAGCCGTAATGTTATTAATAGCATTAGTTAACTCATTAATAAAGAATTGAATTTGTCTACCTCATTAAAAAAACATACAGCGTTCCAGCAGAAAAAAACCTCCCGTGTTACCTATCAGTGGCAAACTCTGCTGGAGCTCGCAAAAGTACATAAAAAGTCCTTAATAAAAGCAAACACGATTGCCGTTCTAGCTGTTATTGCCAGCGTACCCGTCCCGTTATTAATGCCATTATTGGTCGATGAGGTATTACTGAATCAACCTGGCTTTGCGGTTCACGGCATGCAACAGATCTTCCCTCCTGATTGGCAAGGTCCCGTATTATATATTTTTGCATTATTACTTTTAACGCTGTTGTTGCGTGGTGCCTCTCTTGTTTTTAATGTTATTCAAACGCGCTTATTCACTCTCACCGCTAAAGATATTACATTCCAAATTCGGCGAGATTTATTAAAGCGCCTCCAGTATATTTCTATGGCTAATTTCGAAACCGTCGGCAGCGGCACGGTGGCCAGCCATTTTATTACCGACCTAGAAACGATTGACCATTTTATTGGTAGCACGACCAGTAAGTTATTGGTCGCTATATTAACGGTACTCGGCACCTCATCCGTTTTACTGTGGATGCACTGGCAGCTGGCTCTTTTTATCCTGTTTCTTAACCCGGTAGTTATTTATTTCACCACCGTTCTTGGCAAACGCGTTAAACATTTAAAAGCCAGGGAAAACAAAGCATTTGAAATATTTCAACAAGCATTGACCGAAACACTCGATGCGATTGGAGAAATTCGCGCCAACAATCGAGGCAAACATTACACAAACCTGCTGACCAACAAGGCTGACGATATTAAAACTCACGCCAGTAATTTTTCCTGGCGAAGTGATGCCGCTGGTCGACTGAGCTTTATGGTGTTCTTATTTGGCTTTGACGTATTTCGCGCCATCGCCATGTTAATGGTGGTGTTTTCAGATCTTAGTATCGGCCAGATGTTCGCGGTGTTTGGTTACCTGTGGTTTATGATGGGGCCGGTGCAGGAGATACTCAACGTTCAATTTAGTTTCTATTCGGCTAAAGCGGCATTAGGCAGAATTAATTCGCTTATTTCTTTAAAAGAAGAGCCGCGTTATCCGCACCTGACAAACCCATTTGAAAATAAACAAACCGTCTCTATTCGTATGGAAAATATTCATTTTTCATACGACAATCAACTAGATGTTCTCAACGGAGTCACGCTTAACATCAAGGCAGGTGAACAAATTGCGCTGGTAGGCGCCAGCGGTGGCGGAAAATCAACCCTGGTACAGGCATTATTAGGCTTGTACCCTATTAGCCAGGGAATGATTTATTTCGACGACGTGCCCTATAACCAAATTGGTTTTGATACGGTGCGAGACAACGTGTCCACCGTCCTTCAACACCCGGTTTTATTTAATAGCTCGGTACGAGACAATTTATGCATGGGTCGCGAGTTAAGCGATGATGACTTATGGCATGCCTTAACTATTGCCCAGCTTGAAGTCACAATTAGAACCTTACCCGAGCAATTAGATACCCTGGTGGGACGGCAAGGCGTGCGTTTGTCTGGTGGACAACGTCAACGATTAGCGATAGCCAGAATGATTCTTAGCGAACCCAAAGTCGTTATTTTTGATGAAGCGACCTCGGCCCTCGATAGCGAAACAGAGTTTCAATTACACAAAGCGATGAAAAACTTTTTACAAAATCGCACCACCATTATTATCGCTCACCGGTTAAGCGCCGTGAAGCAAGCCGATCATGTATATGTGTTTGAAGATGGCATGGTCAGTGAACAGGGAAGCCATGAGAGTTTGATTGAACAACAAGGGCTTTACGCTAAGTTATACGGCGATAGACAGCATTAAAACGAAGCGTAAAAAAAGCCTCTTTAAAAGAGGCTTTTTATTAAAACGATGATGCGGTTTTAGAAAATTCAACAGAAATTTTACTGATTATTGCTTAATCCAGCCCTGCAACGCTTCGATAATCCCTTCAGCTTGCGCCGCACTGGAAATATTAAACTTTGATTTTTGCTGATACTCGCCGTTGCGTTTTTGATAGCGACGAATTGTATATTTATCTGGGCCGTACTCTTCTTTCGTACGATTCCAGTCCTGGTGTTTATAAATAATAGTCGCCCAGGCACCTTTTGAAAGCACCACTTTATCCAGTTCTTTTACGGTTTCAATACCACCATCGGTATAACTAACGGTGAGTTCTTCTACTGTTTCGGCCATGTCTGTTCCTGTTAATTGGGTTATGTAGAGATGATTTGGTCGCATTCTATCAATAAATTCACCACGGTATCCGTTTGTTGCTTTATTAGTTTAAAACTTTCTGCTGCCATCGGCGCGATATCACAACAACTTGGTAATTGTTGACCGCTTTCGATAATGTCTTTCATACGCGGTAAGAATATAAATTGTAGCCATTGTTGAAAACTCAGCGTATCCACACAGAACGGCTGAATACTGTTTAACAGTTCTTCATTGGGTCGTTCCATGGTCCATAACTGCTGTCGACGAAGCTCTACTTCAAGCGCTAATAAAACGTCGGCGAGTTGGTGGTATTTATTCGCCATCGCTTATATATTCAGGCTATCCGCCAGCTCTTCACCATATATTACTAAATTTTCGAGTAAGGCTTGCTGCTGTTCAGTCCAGCCTTCTTGTACGATGAGTTCATCTAGCCGTTCGAAGTAGCTCGTCAGGTTAAGCCGCCCATCGCCGTGGCTAGTTACTAGACGTTCTAGCCGTTGTTCCTGCCATAAACCTTGCTCGTCTTGCGTCAGCGTTTCTGGATAATTTCTCGCTCGATAACGAAATAACATCTCGTCCAGTCTTTCATCTTCAAAGGGCAGATCAAGTGTTGCCAGTTTATCTTTCTCACAATTGCGTATTTGAGACATATTTCTAGCGTCCGTTGCGCTAAAAAAACCTCCGCCATAGAGCATTAAATCAGGATCAGTCGCCTGTTCAAATTCATTTCTAGAAAAGACCTTAGACAGCTTATCGCCAATATTGGCGTTGATAATTCTTTGCCTATGAGCGTTGCACTGCGATAAATCGATATGTAATTTTTCCTTCACTGCAGGCGTTAATGTACCTAGCGGCGCTAACATGGGTGATTTATTCAGGTGTACCGTTTTCAGGGGAATACGCAGCTCCCCTTCAGCCAGTTGATCTGTTGCTGTGTATAAACGTTTATATAACTCGTCTGCCGTGAGGTCAATCAGCGGTTGCGGGTCTATTGATAGGTCATAAACCACCACACCATTTTTATTAACCGGATGCGGTATAACGGGAACAACCACGGCTAAACAATCCTGCCTCGCCGGATACATACTAGATATATGCACAACCGGCGTTTGATTGAGAAGATCAAGGCTTTGTGAAGCCACCTTCTTATCTCGCAAACCAAAGGCCCATGAATATAATTTAGGTTGTTTTTGTTTGATTAACTTTGCCAGCGCAATGGTGGCGCGCACATCAGATAAGGCATCGTGTGCCGACTCATGCGCTATATCATTGGCTCTGGTCAACTCTTCTAATTTGAAGCTGGCTAAATCGCCTTCGCGTGTTGGCCATACAATACCTTCAGGCCTCAATGCATGGGTTAGTCGCACCACATCGATTAAATCCCACCGCGAATTACCCGATTTCCACTCTCGTGCGTATGGGTCAAAAAAATTTCTGTAGAGCAGGTAACGGGTGAATTCATCATCGAAACGAATACTGTTGTAACCCACCACGCAGGTTTGCGGCGTACTAAACTGTTGATGAATGCGTGCTATAAAATCGCATTCCAATAGACCTTTCTGGGTCGCGTGTTGAGGGGATATCCCGGTGACCATACACGCCTCAGGGTGGGGTAAAACGTCATCGTGTAATTTGCAATAAAACTCATCGGGCGAACCTATCGGATTAAAATCAAGATCAGTCCTTATACCCGCAAATTGAACCACCCTGTCGCGAGCCGGGTCGACACCCGTGGTTTCGTAATCGTACCAATAAAACGTATCAGCCAAGACTTACCACAATATATCTAGCGCTCTAAGCACGTCACTGCGACTGATCTGTCCTACCAGCTCACCTTCCTCATTTAGCACAGGGAAGCGCTTGTAAGTTGATTTTAAAAACTTATCGGCTAAATCTACGATACTCGCTGTATCCGAGACCGTTTCGACGTTCGCTGTCATATATTCAGACACGGAGCCACCGACCCAATCTTCATAATAGGTTGATTGTAACGCCACTTTAAGACAATCTTTTTCTGACAGGATACCTACTAATACACCCTGGTCGTCCACCACTGGGGCACCGGAAATTTTATGACTATTAAGAAATTTAATCGCTTCAGAAATCTGCATTTCTGGGGTGAATTTAGTTAAATTTGTCGCCATGTAATCTTTGATCAAAACTGACTTAAGCATACCGTCCCCTATAAATTATAGATTTTTTTTAAACCCTATCAAGACGAAGCGTCGTTAGGCCGCCTTCTTTTTCTCGCACTTTTTATTGCTGCAGAGTAAACAATCACCCTCTAGTCCATCGACATTATTTAAACCACCACAACTACCTTTTATTTTTCTATTACTAAAAATAACACCAACGGCCATCGCCGCAACGAACAGTAAAAAAAATACAAAGGTTATTAAAAAAATATTCATAATGAGGGTCCCTCTACTAATTTTTGAAAAGAAGGCGTCATCACTTCTTTAAAGCCACCGCCATCTTTTAGCAAAAACAAAACGGCTAATTTATTCTCCACGGCTAAATCGTACCCTTTTTTTTCGCCAAGCACCATAAAAGCGGTTGCCAATGCATCGGCAGTCATACTGCTTGTAGCCAACACGGTAACAGAGGCCAGATTATGTTGCACCGGCGAGCCCGTCGTCGGATCTATCGTGTGTGAAAATTGAACGCCGTCTTTGATAAAAAAGTTACGGTAATCTCCCGACGTCGCCATAGAAATATCGCTGAGGTTTATTACTCGTTGAACAGCCCTTTTTGAAGACTCCGGTTTTTCAACCGCGATACGCCACTTCGTGCCATTTGGATTATTACCACGAACTCGCATTTCACCGCCAATTTCGACCATATAATCCATGAAGCCTTTAGACTCTATAAATTTCGCTACTTGATCTACTCCATAGCCTTTAGCAATAGACGAGAAATCAATATACATGTCTGGTTTTAATTTTTTAACAAGGCGCTTGTCTTTCTCGAGGCTAATGTACTTATAACCTACGCTGTTTAGTGCACCTGAAATATCATCGGCACTGGGTGGGTTATCTTCTTTAAACGTTGGCCCAAACCCCCAAAGGTTCACTAATGGACCAACCGTAATATCGTAGGCACCACCAGTCAACCGACTGATACGCAACGCTTCGGCTAGCACCTCTATAAACGGTGCTGATTTAAGCTGCCCGTCTGTTCCTTTGTACTTATTTAGCAGAGATACTTCGGATGAATCTATATAGGTAGAAAAAGATTGATTAACGCCGACCAGCAGTTGATCAATTTCCTTTTGCAGCACTTCACTCGTAGCGTCCGATTGAATATTGGCAAGGGTAATGTGATACGTCGTACCCATCGTTTGCCCGCTCAAAACTATGGGGGCAACTTTTTGTGGTCCGCACCCCGATAGAAGAAAAAAAAGTATAAAAAACCCCGTTAAAAACCATGCGTCTTTAATGGGTTTATTAATAATACTCAATTAGCCACCAAAATCATCCAGCATAATATTGTCGTCTTCAACGCCTAAGTCTTGCAGCATTTTAACAACCGCGGCATTCATCATCGGTGGTCCACACATGTAGAACTCACAATCTTCTGGTGCTGGATGGTTTTTTAAGTATTGTTCAAAGAGCACTTCATGAATAAAGCCGGTTAAACCATCCCAGTTATCTTCTGGCTGCGGGTCTGATAACGCCACGTGCCATTCAAAATTATCGTTTTCTTTCGCCAGCATATCGAAATCTTCTGTATAGAACATTTCCTTTAAACTTCTTGAGCCGTACCAAAACGACATTTTACGCTTGGTTTTTAGACGGCGTAGCTGATCAAAGATATGTGAGCGCATCGGCGCCATACCAGCACCGCCACCAATAAACACCATTTCTGCTTCGGTTTTCTTCGCAAAAAACTCACCAAACGGGCCGGAAATAGTCACCTTATCGCCTGGCTTAAGATTAAAAATATAAGAAGACATTTTGCCTGGCGGAATACTGTCTGGACCCCGTGGCGGCGGCGAGGCAATACGAACATTCAACATAATAATCCCTTCTTCCTCGGGATAGTTAGCCATTGAATAGGCGCGCAATACATCTTCTTCTACGGTGGATTTATAGCGCCAAACGTTGAAATGGTCCCAGTCACCACGGTACTCTTCTTCAATATCGAAATCTTTATATTCTACGACGTGTGGCGGGCATTCAATTTGAATATAACCACCCGCACGGAAACCAACGTCTTCACCTTCTGGTAACTCGAGTACCAATTCTTTAATGAAGGTAGCCACGTTATGATTTGACTTGACCGTGCATTCCCATTTTTTAACGCCAAAGACTTCCTCAGGCACTTCAATTTTCATGTCCTGTTTTACGGTCAACTGACACGATAGTCTTTCACCTGCGCGTTGCTGGCCTTTGTTAATGTGCGTACCTTCGGTCGGCAACATGGAGCCACCGCCCTCAAGTACGCGGACTTTACACTGACCACAAGTACCGCCACCACCACAGGCTGAAGGGACAAACAGTTGCGCATCAGCCAAGGCTCCAAGAAGCTTGCTGCCTACCGGCGCTAACACTTCTTTTTCGCCGTTAATTAAAATTTTAACGTTGCCTTCGGCGACCAGTTTTGCTTTAGCGGCTAATATTATATAAACAAGTATTAATACAATGGCTGTAAAAAATGTAATGCCTAAACTAATTTCTAACATGCTGAGTTCCTAATTACAGTTGAATACCTGAAAATGCCATAAAGCCCATCGCCATCAAGCCCGCCGTGATGAAGGTAATACCTAAACCCTGCAAGCCTTCTGGAACATCAGAATATTTAAGCTTTTCTCTAATGCCGGCGATAGCCGTAATGGCAAGCGCCCAACCCAGGCCACTACCAAAACCAAAGACAACGCTTTCACCGAGGTTATAGTCGCGTTCTACCATAAACAGAGAACCACCCAAAATAGCGCAGTTAACCGTAATTAAAGGTAGGAACACACCCAGTGCGTTGTACAAAGCCGGTGTGTACTTATCCATCGCCATTTCGAGAATTTGTACCACCGCTGCAATAACACCGATATAACTGATCAAACCGAGGAAGGTTAAATCTACCTCAGGCAAACCTAACCAGTCTAATGCGCCTTCCTTCAATAGCCCCTGATAAAGAATATTATTTAACGGCATCGTTAATGTCTGAACCAGGATCACCGCAACACCCAAACCCATCGCCGTTGAAACCTTCTTAGACACCGCCAGGAAGGTACACATTCCGAGGAAGAAAGCTAAGGCGAGGTTTTCTACAAAAACTGCGCGAACAAATAAACTAATATACGCTTCCATTACACCGTCTCCGTGCCGTTAACGTTTTTGATCTTAAAGTCAGCATCTTCCACTTGCGCAGGGCGCCAGGTACGAATACCCCAAATCATTAAACCAATAATAAAGAATGCGCTCGGTGGAAGCAGCATTAAGCCATTAGGTAAATACCAACCGCCTTCGTTCACGGTTGATAGAATTTCTACTCCAAATAACTTACCTGAACCCAGTAATTCGCGGAACGTGCCGACAAACATCAACACTAACGAGTAACCAAGTCCGTTACCGATACCATCGAGGAAACTCAGTCCCGGTGGGTTTTTCATCGCAAAGGCCTCTGCACGACCCATCACGATACAATTGGTGATGATAAGACCGACAAAAACCGACAGCTGTTTACTCAAATCATAAACATACGCTTTCAGCACCTGATCCACCACGATGACCAATGAGGCAATAATGGTCATTTGAACAATAATACGGATACTGCTCGGTACGTGATTGCGGATCATACTGATCGAAAGATTAGAAAATGCCGTCACTGACGTTAATGCCAGACTCATCACCAACGCCGTGCCAAGGTTAGTCGTTACCGCCAAAGCGGAACAAATACCTAAAATTTGCAAACCAATTGGGTTGTTATCGATTAACGGGTCTAATACGATTTTTTTTGCTTCGTTACTCATTTTCTATACTCCGTTTGCCTGAATTTTATTCAGATACGCCTGGTAGCCTTCAGCACCCAACCAGTATTGCAGCATATTACTCACGCCACGGCTGGTGAGCGTTGCACCCGCTAAACCATCTACTTGATACTCTGCACCCGTTGAGCCTGGCGCAACCGTACCCTTAATCACTTTAATAGCAACATCATTACTTGAGTCGTAGATTTTTTTTCCGGCCCACATTTGTTTCCATTTAGGGTTATCAACCTCACCCCCCAGACCAGGTGTTTCTGCGTGTTCGTAATAACTCAAACCCACAATGGTCTGACCATCGTTTTCTACCGCAAGAAAACCGTAAAGAGTCGACCACAAACCATAACCATTAATTGGGAGGATCAATTGCTTAACAACGTCGCCTTCTTTTACCTGGTACACAGGCATATATTTAGGCCGCGTTCTGATACTCGCCAAGTCGTTCTTTTTCGGTATTTTTACATTAAGCGCCGGGTCTTTTGCCGCTCTTCGTGCATCGTACGACGCCGCATCAAGTTCGGTCGTGTATTCACCCGTCTCAAGGTCAACCAGCTTGATTTCGATCTTCGAAAAAGCCGCTTCAATATCATCACCGTCTTGATAAAGGCCGACTACCTGGAGGATATTCTTTTTCTTGTCCAGTTCCTTATTAAGCTGCTGCAGAGGCCTTAATGCCACCGCTGAAACCGATACAAAAATTGCACAAACCAGACACACCAGGGTCGCCATAATAAAGGTTTTCGCCGTGCTATTATTTGGTAGCGCTAAGAAGTTCCAGGCGCTAGCTGATTTTGCATTATTTTCACTAGGCATTTCTCTTCTCCCTTCTTTTGATGTTTGACTGAACAACAAAATAGTCAATCAACGGCGCGAACATATTGGCAAATAGAATGGCTAACATCATCCCCTCTGGAAACGCAGGGTTCACTACGCGGATCAGTATTACCATCAAGCCGATCAATATGCCATAGATCCATCGCCCTGTATTTGTCATCGCGGCACTCACTGGGTCGGTAGCCATATAAATAGCGCCGAATGCAAAGCCACCCAGCACGGCATGCCAATACCAGGGGGTCGCGAACATCGGGTTCGTTTCACTACCAATAAAATTTAATAACGTACTGGTAAAAATCATACCACCTAGCACTCCTAACATAATCCGATACGAAGCAATGCGGGTATATAGCAGGAAGCAAGCACCAATCAAACACGCTAGCGTTGATGTTTCACCAATTGAGCCTTGAATCGTGCCAAGGAATGCGTCCATCCAGGTGATACCTGACGCCATAACGGCATCAATACCGCCTGCTGCTGCCATACCGAGTGCGGTCGCACCACTGAAGCCATCAACAGCCGTCCAGATAGCGTCTCCTGACATTTGCGCTGGGTAGGCAAAAAATAGGAAAGCACGGCCTGTTAACGCGGGATTCAAAAAGTTTTTACCCGTTCCACCGAACACTTCTTTACCAATAACAACACCGAAAGAAATACCTAAGGCGACCTGCCATAGTGGCGTAGTGGCGGGTAAGATCAAAGAAAACAGCATTGAGGTAACAAAGAAACCTTCATTCACTTCATGCCCGCGCACGATAGCGAATATAATTTCCCAGATACCACCGACGATCAACGTCACCAGGTATATCGGTACGTAATACATCGCGCCATGCACCATGCAGCCCAATATACTGTCAGGGTCATAACCGACTAAATTAGTTACCAGCCCTCGCCATGAATCAAGCGAAGTAAGACCTAAATCGGCCATTGCCATATTGGCAAGGTGGCCGGTGTTCCACATCGCCATAATCACACACGGTAACGCAGCGATAAACACATAAGTCATCACGCGTTTTAAATCAATCGCATCACGTACGTGAATTGAACCAGCGGTAACGTCTTTTGGTGTGTACAAAAAGGTATCGACCATTTCATAAATGGCGTAATACTTTTCATACGACCCGCCCTTTGCGAAGTGCGGGTGAATTGAATCTAGATAATTCCTTAAACGAGACATTAACCCTCCTTCTCGATGTGTGCTAAATTGGCACGAAGCGCCATACCAAAATCGTGTTTGCCTGAATCGACAAACGAGCATAACGCCAAATCTTCTTCATCCAGCTCTAGCGCGCCGAGTGACTCAGCTGCGTCTACGTCCATAACGACTAAGGCGCGTAAAAGTTGTGTTGGTAAAATATCCAGCGGCATCACACCTTCAAAAACCCCAATCGGCACGATCGCACGCGGACTGCCGTGGGCCGATGTATCTAACGGTATTTTTTGCTTGCGATTAAAGCTAGATAGTAAGGCGTTGGTAAATGAGAACTTCTCACCCGCCGGATTTAACCAGCCGAGTAACTGTCGTTCGCGTCCTTCTTGCAGCACCGACAGCTGGACGTGATAACGACCCAGATAAATGGCCCAATGCTGAGCTTTTCTACCTGACAGGATAGAACCCGAAATAACACGAACCTTGGTTCCGCTATTAAGCTCATTATTGACCAACTCTTCCGTATTGGCGCCTAATCTTGTTTTAATTAAACGTGGTTTAGTCACCATTGGCCCAGCTAATGCGACGACCCTATCAACGCTTAAATGCCCGCTTGTAAAAAGCTTACCAATCGCAATAACGTCTTGATAACCCACCGTCCAGGCAATTTTTGTCGCGCTAACGGGGTTGATGAAATGTATATGGGTGCCAGATAAACCGGCTGGATGTGGGCCAGAAAACTCCGACACAACTACCTCAGCGGGAACGTCAACGTCCGTATTAACCGCTTTACTGACGTAAACTTTACCTTCGGTCAGTTTCGTTAAAATAGTGAGGCCATTTTTAAACGCACCTGTATCGGCCGAAATAACGACCTCTGGATTGGCAGCTAATGGATTCGTATCGATAATCGATACGTGAATCGCTACGGGCTTTGTTGCCGGTGAAGGCACTTTACTAAATGGACGCGTTTTAAACGACGTCCACAAGCCAGATTCGGTCAGGTTTTTTACTACGTCCGCCGCTTCTATTTCTGCCAGCTTCTCAGCAGGATATTTAGCAAACTCGACTTGCTCATCGCCATCCAGTTCGATAACGACGGTACGCAGGGCGCGTTTGGCACCTCGGTTAATTTCTTTGACAATACCGCTGCCAGGCGAGGTGAAATTAACACCCGGCGTTTTCTTATCGGTAAATAATATTTGTCCTAATTTAACGCGATCACCTTCTTGCACCAACATCGTCGGCTTCATATCTATGTAATCTTTACCAATAACCGCAACGCTTGTCACCTGGTTGCCGTCTGAAATTACCTGATCCGGCGAACCTGTAATAGGTAAATCCAGACCTTTTTTGATCTTAAAGTGTTTCATTGATTAAGTTTCTTGTTGATTAAATTCGTTTATTTTACGAGTTAGAGCTCGCTCTATCTCGAGTCGGTATTAATAGAGCAAAATCGAGAAGGATTGAGTCTAGTACAAATGACAAATAAAACTGATCGAATTTTATAGTATCGCGCTGCAACATTCAATACTCCAGACTAATTCTTCAATCCAATACCTTTATTCAAAAGCCTTAGACTTAGCGTTAGCAGCGTAACTATAAATAATATGATGACGCTAAATCCACCGAGTAAAGAGACGTCTGATTGGCCCAAAATGCTATAACGAAAAACGTCTATCATGTAAAATACAGGGTTCAGTAACGATACCTTCTGCCAAAATTCCGGCAGTAGCTCTATCGAATAAAATACGCCGCCTAAATAGATCAAGGGTGTTAACACAAACGTCGGCACAATCGAAATATCGTCAAAGCTTCTTGCGTATACTGCATTAATAAATCCCGCAGCGGAAAACAAAACCCCCGTTAGTAAAAAAACCGCCACCATCATCACCGGGTGAGCAATTTTCAAGTCTGTAAAAAATAGCGAAACGATCGTGACTAACACCCCGACAATCAAACCCCTCATCACACCACCAGAAATATAACCGGTAAGAATAACCCAACTGGGCATTGGGGCGACGAGCATCTCTTCAATATTATGCTGAAATTTGGAGCCGTAGAATGATGACACCACGTTCGAATAGGCATTACTGATAACCGCCATCAATATCAGGCCCGGCACAATAAAATCCATGTAGTCATAGCCTTTCATTTGTCCAATTCTAGAACCGATGAGCGTGCCAAAAATAAGAAAATACAAGGTCGTCGTAATAATGGATGGCAATAAGGTTTGCACCCATATTCGCAAAAATCGCCTAACTTCTTTATAGGTAATAGTTTGTAGCGCGATAATATATTCTTTTCTAATCACTTTATAACTCCTTTCTATTCGCTAGCAATTTAAGAAATAATTGTTCAAGTCTATTGGACTCGTTACGCAGACCAGACACCCGGATACCCAAACGATCTAGGCCTACAAACAAACCATTAATTCCAGTTTCCTTTTGCACACTAACTTGCCAGGTGGTTTCATCGACAGGGACAATATTGCAACCCAAAATGGCCGGAATGACCTCAACTGGTTTTTCCAGATTCAACACAAACACTTCTTCCGCCGCTTGCTCTAACAAACTTTTCATATTGGTGTTTTCGATGACTTCGCCTTTATTAATAATGGCGATATGTCGGCATAAGCTTTCGGCTTCTTCTAAATAGTGCGTGGTTAAAATGATCGTCGTGCCGGCTTCATTAATCTTCTTAAAAAATTCCCACATTGAACGGCGTATTTCTATATCGACTCCAGCGGTTGGTTCGTCCAAAATAAGTAATTTGGGCTCATGAACGAGTGCGCGAGCTATCATTAATCGCCGCTTCATGCCGCCCGATAGTTCTCTAGACGTTTCATTACGCTTACCCCAAAGCTCAAGCTGCTTTAAACAGATCTCTGCGCGCTCGAGCGCTTTTTTGCGCGGGATTCCATAATAACCAGCCTGCGAGACCACGATATCAAACACGTTTTCAAACTGATTAAAATTAAACTCCTGCGGCACCAAACCGATGCATCGCTTAACCGCTTCTGGCTCCTGATCTAAATCGTGGCCAAATACCGTTACCGAACCTGATGTTTTATTGACCAGAGACGCTATTATGCCAATCGTGGTTGACTTGCCAGCCCCATTGGCGCCAAGCAAGGCAAAAAAATCACCTTTTTTGACCTCAAGGTCAATACCATTCACCGCTAACAGGCCATTGCTATAACATTTTTTTAATTGCGTGATTTTGAGCGCATTCATATTTTAAGATTCTTCATTCGTCTATTTACGCCCCAAATTCATCAGCTGAAGCAAGCATTTTATCGCTTATAGTTTAACGTATAATACAACTCAATCCTTCCTCCGCCTTTAAAGATTACCCAAACTATGTCTGATAAACCCGTTAAAAACGCACTGTACTATCACCAGCACCCAAAACCCGGAAAAATCGAGGTGGTAGCGACCAAACCGCTCAGTAATCAAAGTGATCTGGCTTTAGCTTACACTCCCGGCGTTGCCGAACCTTGTCTGGAGATCGCCAAAGACCCTTCTACTGCGGCCCTGTATACCTCTCGCAGTAATTTAGTCGCCGTTATAACCAACGGCACAGCGGTTCTGGGTCTGGGCGACATTGGTCCTCTGGCTTCTAAACCGGTTATGGAAGGCAAGGGCGTTCTATTCAAGAAATTCGGTGGCATCGATGTTTTTGATATAGAAATCGACGAAAAAGACCCTGATAAATTTGTCGATATTGTTGCCAGTCTGGCTCCAACTTTTGGCGGTATCAATCTGGAGGACATCAAAGCACCCGAATGTTTTTTTATCGAGCAGCAACTTAGTGAGCGGATGGATATCCCGGTTTTTCATGACGATCAACACGGCACGGCCATTATTACCGCCGCAGCCATCATCAATGGCTTAAAGGTCGCGAATAAAAAAATATCCGATGTAAGGCTGGTCGCCTCAGGCGCTGGTGCCGCGGGCATTGCCTGCTTGGACATGCTAGTGAAAATGGGACTAAGGCAAGAAAATATTTTAGTCAGTGATAGTAAGGGCATTATTTACGACGGCAGAACCTCCGGCATGGATGAACGTAAACAGCGCTACGCCGCGAAAACTAACCTAAGGACGCTAGCTGAAGCCATCGTTAATGCGGATATCTTTTTAGGGGTTTCTCGTGCCGGCATGATGACAAAAGAGATGGTCAAAAACATGGCCCCCTCACCGATTATTTTTGCCCTCGCCAACCCAACGCCTGAAATTTTACCGGAAGAAATAAAAGAGGTCCGAAATGACGCGATTATTGCCACCGGGCGTTCGGATTACCCAAACCAGGTCAATAATGTACTCTGTTTTCCCTATATTTTCAGGGGTGCTCTGGACGTCGGCGCAACGACCATTAATGAAGAAATGAAACTCGCCTGTATTGAGGCGCTATCTTTGTTAGCCCAAAAAACAGTCAATGACGACAACGATAATTACGCCGGTCAAACACCTGTATTTGGGCCTGAATACTTAATTCCCCGCCCCTTTGACCCGAACTTAATTATCGAGATACCGATCGCCGTTGCTAAAGCCGCAATGGCTAGTGGCGTCGCTACCAAGCCCATTGAAGATTTTGAACACTATCGCGCCTCGCTAGAACGTTTTATTTATCGTTCCGGCATGGTCATGAAGCCTATTTTCGAACGCGCCAAGCTAACACCCAAACGGGTCGTCTACGCCGAAGGCGAACACGAGAGAGTATTACGCGCAGTGCAAGAGTCAGTTAATGCTGGTATTTCTAATCCCATTCTTATCGGTCGGAAAAAAATTATTCTGCAACGCATCCAGACACTGGGCCTGTCGCTCAGCAGCGATAAAAATATTGAGATTATCGAACCAGACAATAACCCTTATTACAAAGAATGCGTTAGCGTCTACCACCAACTAAAAGAGCGCAAGGGCGTTTCAATTGGATTGGCGGAAACCTATGTACGCACAAAAAATACGGTGCTCGGCGCCCTGCTCGTTAAATTGGGCAAAGCGGATGCGCTAATATGCGGCATGGTGGGCCATTATCATAAACACCTTGACCATATCACCGACATTTTAGATAAAAAACCAGGCGTCAAAAAAGTCGCTGCACTTAATGCCATTGCGGTACAAAAAGGCGTCTACTTCTTTTGCGACACCATGGTCAATAACAACCCCAATTGCGAAGAAATCGTAGCGATGACAAACCAGGCGGCTGATTATGTCAAACGCTTCGGCATCACACCTAAGGCGGCCCTGTTATCACATTCGAACTTTGGCTCAGGACTCAGCACGAACGATCAAAAAATGTCGAATGCGGTGAAGTTTTTACACGAAAACCACCCTGAACTTGAAGTAGAAGGCGAGATGCAAGCCGACGCCGCTTTAATGGAAAAGCTAAGAAAAGAGATGATCAGCGATTCCAGACTGGAAGGCGAAGCCAATCTATTCATTTTCCCAAACTTAGACGCTGCCAATATTTCCTTTGATCTCGTGCGCATTCTGAGTGACGGTGTAACGATTGGCCCCATCTTATTGGGCATAGAAAAACCCGCGCATATCTTAAATCACTCCGCGTCGGTTAGGCGCATACTCAATATGACCGCTCTATGCTCTGCGGAGCAAGAAACGAGCTAACTCGCTGAAATGACAGCCATACTGTGAAACAGTTCACAGTATGGCTAGCACTTTGTTAACTATAATTCCAACGACTTAACATACAAAGATAACTATCATGGACGTAGGATCAATCACATATAGCGCAGTGGCAGGCATTAACAAGGGGCTTAATCAAGCAAACGAAGCCAGTGCCAAGCTAGCCAGCGCCGAGCAATCATCTAACGACCAAAGCAATAAAGATACGACCAAAGCATTAGTCGAATTAAAGCAGGCCGAAATACAAGTTCAGGTTTCTGCTAGAGTGGCCCAAACCGCGGGTGATGTCATCGGTAGCATTATTGATATAACCGCCTAATCTAATTAGGCACCCTCCTCCCTACTCAGTCGGAACTTTTCACTGCCTAGCCGGTAGAGGCCAGATACTGTAAAATAACGCCTTTATACATTACTAAAGGGCACTATTTTGAAAACCGAAAAAGAGAAACTCAGCTATACCATGGGCCAACAAATTGGCGAAGGCATTAAACAGGACAAATTAGACGTTGATACAGAAACGCTTACTTTAGGCCTGACACATAGCCTTAATGGCGAAAAAAGCCTTTTGGACAACGATGAAATGAGAGCCGTTATCGAAGACTTCCAAAAGAAAATGCAAGCCCAGGCAAATAGCGCAAAACAGGGCAGCGCCGATATTGGTACTAAATTTTTAGCCGAAAACGCAAGCAATGAAGGCGTACTCGTTCTTGAAAGCGGTATGCAATATATCGTTATCAATGAGGGGACTGGCGAAAAACCCGCTGCAACTGATACCGTTGACGTCCATTACGAAGGCAGTCTGATCAATGGCACTATCTTTGATAGTTCAATCAAACGCGGCGAACCAGCTACCTTCCCAGTGAATGGCGTAATCCAGGGCTGGCAAGAAGCGTTGCAACTGATGAATGTAGGATCTAAATGGAAAGTTTTTATTCCTTCTGAACTCGCCTACGGCGAAAACGGCGCCGGGGGTGCGATTGGCCCTAATGAAACGCTGATTTTCGAGATGGAATTGTTAGACATAAAATAACAGTTATTTTGAACACAAAAAAGCCGGTCTTTGACCGGCTTTTTTGTGTTCGTTAGGTTATTACTTACCCTTCAAAGCGTTTAAATACTAACGTTGCATTCGTTCCACCAAAGCCAAAACTATTCGACATAACGGTGTTTAACCTAACGTCATGCTGTGTTTCTTGAACAATATTCACGTCGTTAGCGGCTTCATCCAGATTATCAATATTAGCTGACGCTGTGATGAAATCACCCTTCATCATCAATAGACAATAAATCGCTTCCTGTACGCCAGCAGCGCCTAATGAGTGACCGGATAATGATTTTGTTGAACCTATCGGCGGTGTATTAGCGCCAAAAACGGCTTTCACTGCTTTCAGCTCTGCCACGTCACCAACCGGTGTACTGGTTCCATGCGCATTAATATAATCAATCGGTGCGTCAATATTTTCTAAAGCCATTTGCATGCAACGCGTTGCGCCTTCACCCGATGGCGCGACCATATCGTAACCGTCAGACGTTGCGCCATAACCGACGAGCTCTGCATATATTTTAGCGCCGCGTGCTAACGCTACGTCCAAGGCTTCAACGACCACCGTGCCACCACCGCCAGCGATAACAAAGCCATCACGATCGGCATCGTACGCGCGTGACGCAAGTTCGGGGGTATCGTTTCTTTTCGTCGACAAAGCACCCATGGCGTCGAACATCATCGTTAATGACCAATGCTCTTCGTCACCACCGCCGGCACACACGCGGTCTTGCTTGCCGAGTTGAATCAACTCCATCGCATTACCAATACAGTGCGAACTGGTAGCGCACGCTGAGGTGATTGAATAATTAACGCCTTTAATTTTATACGGCGTTGCCAAGCCAGCAGACACCGTACTACTCATCGTTCTAGGAACCATATATGGCCCGACACGACGAATACCCTTTGTATTTAACAGGGTTATCGCTGCATCGACATTTTTAGTCGAGGCACCACCAGAACCCATAATTAAACCCGTTTTAGGGTTTGAAACTTCTTCTTCGGTTAGCCCTGCATCATCAATAGCCTGTTGCATGGAAACGTAAGCGTAGGCCGCTGCGTCTCCCATAAAACGGCGCACTTTACGATCTATCAGCTCATCAAGATTGATCACTGGTACCCCAGCAACTTGACTACGAAATCCTTTTTCTTTATAAGCTTCTACAAAACTAATGCCTGATTTTCCAGTTTTGAGGGAACTTGCAACACTATTTACGTCGCTTCCTAGTGAAGAAACAATTCCCATACCTGTTATAACAACACGTCTCATATTAACCTTTCTCCTAAAAATTCTCTGTTGAAGCAAACAAACCAACGCGGAGGTCTTTGGCTTCGTAAATTACTTTGCCATCTACTTCCATCACGGCATCAGCAATGCCCATCACCAGTTTTCTCATTATCACGCGTTTCATGTCAATTTTATACGTTACTTTTTTAGCCGTGGGTAATACTTGACCGGTAAATTTCAACTCACCAACACCCAGGGCTCTCCCGCGGCCCAAGCCTCCTTTCCAGCCAAGATAAAAACCAACTAACTGCCACATAGCATCAAGACCTAAACAACCCGGCATCACAGGATCACCCGGGAAGTGACACTCAAAAAACCATAAATCCGGTGTAATATCTAATTCGGCAATAATCTGACCTTTACCGTAAGCGCCACCATCCTCGGTAATTGATGCCACACGGTCCACCATTAACATATTGGGTAACGGCAACTGAGCATTACCCGGACCAAACAATTCGCCTCGTCCACAGCTTAATAACTCTTCCCTATTAAATGAATTTTGTTTTTTATTGTCTGTCAAAGCGATAAGTCCTTATATTTTATTGCAGAAGCCCTGCTAATGATTGATTGTAATGTATATGATACTTGTTCTAGCTCAAATGGGCGAGTACCTTACAGCCCAAGTAAGTAACTGGCGAATAACAGCACGACACAAGCTACGCCATACATCTTGATTGCATAGCCTAAATTCCAGCTAGAAATAGACCAACCCGACACATCGTAACGACCTTGTAATGCAAGGCTTACACCCGAAACGGGGCTCGCCGAAGCGCCTATCGCCCAGGACATCAAAAACATAATTGCCAGTAAGGTTTGATCCGGTTGTATATCCGCTAGCCAATGTCCAATCACCGCGATACTAATAACTGGGTGAACGCCAACGAGTGCCAGTATTAATGTGAAAAACAATATGATCAGTGCGGCAACACCATCAAAATGCGTTATAGGAACCGCTATTGACAGTCCGTCCAGAGCGGATGCCACACCGGCTCCTAAGACGCCCGCTATTAAAAAGAGCACTAATTCGCTTTTCATATTCGGCAATTTCGTCCGCAGGTGCTGCTCAAAATTCAATGCAGCTGCTACCGCTCCTTTACGAGCGAGTAATACCAATAAACTGACCGATAATGCGCTCAGTGCGATCAGTAATAAGACTTTTATTGAGGGCAACATCAGGTGTAAAACGAATACCACAGAGACTAAAACGACGATTAGCCACAGCGCCTCAAAACGCATCGGGTAGCCGACAAAATTTTCAAGCGATCCATCATCGTCTTTTTTTACTTCAATCCAGGTCAGTAAGAAGGCGGCGAAGGCCATCACCAGGCCTAAAGGTATGACGAGTGAGAGTGTTGCGTTTGGCGTGAACACCATTGCCGCGGCAAACGCTGCAAAAAAAGGCGACCAATGCGCCGCCGAACAAAAGCCCCGAGTGAGTAACTTGAGCTGGTTGCGCGAAAGTTTGCCCTTTTTAGCCCACCGATCAGCCACCAATAATACGACCGATAAATTGATCACCGAACAGAATAAATGAACGCCCAAATAGCTCTTAATAAAACCTCGCTCACCCACGGGCAAACTTTCACTCTCATCACTGTCCGGTAAGGCGACTAATTGTAGAAACTGCACACCGATCAGCATAACGATCATCGATTGATTGATAGAAATAACCTCGATGAAATTGCTCAGCCGGTCCGTTTGCCAGGCAATAAACCAACTGATGCCCGCCAGCGAAGCGATCGTTAGAATAATTTTTTTCTGCTTTATAGCTAAATCGAAAAACAATATAAGCCCCGCCAGCCAGACCGACGCGCCGCCTAACCAATGAGGAAGAAGAGGTATAAATGCATTAACGAGTGTTACGACAAGCCCCACAAATAACAGCACACCCGATATTGCTCGAAGCTGGTACATCTAGTTATTTTTTTGCCAGCGTAACGTCTAGTAAGGTAGCAATGCAGCGGTTATAAGGCGCATCTTTCCCTAATGATTCGCAGCCACGAATCACCACCCCGCAAATCTCTTCAATTTCTAATGGCCGACCCTTTTCTCTATCTATCAACATAGAAGGTTTGATCGAGTCGAAGGTAGAAATCAATTCAAACATTTCGTCAACGTCGGCCTTGGTAAATTCTACGCCGCTCGCTTTTGCCGCTAACGCCGCTTCTTGCATAGCGCCTTTTATCAATGGCGTTAAAGCGGGAAATAGGGCTGTTTTCCCCGTTTCTATTTGCAGCAAAGTACAAATGGGGTTGAAACCATTATTGATCATGAGCTTACGCCAGAGCTCTTTGTTGATATCGCCGCTCAGCTGCGTGGGTATCAGTGCCTGATTAAAGCTTTCGGCAAGGCTAGTGAGCTGACTTAGACGATCAGCTTCGATGTTTTGATGGTTTGGCCATAGGCCAAAAATAACCTGTGCAGGCCCAACCGCTTCTACCGCGCCAGGCTTAATGATATTCGCCCCTATCCGGCGAGCTATACCGCCTAAAACAAGCCCTTTAGGCACGGCAGCATTTAGATATTGCTCATTCTCAACACCATTTTGCAGCGATAGCACCAAGGGCAAATTCTGCCCTTCATATTGCCGGCACCATTCTCCTAGCTGCTCTGCAAATAACTCTGTATGCATCCCTTTCAGGCAGACCACAATGACGTCAACCTGCGAAGGCTGGTACTGGGCCAACCATTCATCGGTAGCGCAGGCTACGACTGGTTGATTAAACGTTAATTCGGGATGTGTGACGGTTAAGCCCTTATCACGCATTACTTGCAAGTGTTCGCCACGCGCCGTTAAAACAACCTCGTGCCCGGCTTTAATTAGCCGAGCGGCATAGTAACAACCTATACCGCCAGCACCGATAAACGTAAATCGCATAAGACTATAGCCCGCTTGCCTTTTTATTCTGCGAAAAAGTCTTTAACTAATTCATTGAAGCGCGCGTTGTGTTCAATTTGCGTCCAGTGACCGCAGCAACCAAACATGTGTAATTGCGAATTTGGAATTAAATCAAACAATGTTGTTGAAGTAATCGGCGGTACGATTAAGTCTTCACGGCCGTGAATAATCAAGGTTTCATGTTGAATTTTTTTAATCTCATCATGATCACTCGCTAAGGCATCAACACACTGTTGGCGGGGCGCTGGAAACATTTTGCTGAATGACTCCTGAAAACCAGGCTGGATACTCGCTCTATAACGAAGCTCCGCCAGCTCATCGCTTACCAGGTTACGGTCATAAGCAAACAAGTCCATCATTTTTCGCATATTTGCCACTGATGGTTGGTAGCCCCACACTTCATCCAGACCTGGCGTTAATTCAAACTTAACGCCTGCGGCGCCCATTAGCACGAGTTTATTAACGCGCTCAGGGTGCGCAATGGCTAAGGCGATAGATAAACCGCCACCAAAAGAGTTACCCACTAAATCTGCTTTCTCAATATTTAACGCGTCCATTAAATCAATCGCGTGCTGTACCCAATTGGCCATCGTGTACTCGTAGCCGTCAACGCGCTCGGTAAAACCAAAGCCGGCCATATCGGGTGCGATAACGCGGTGATGTTTGGCTAACTCAGGAATCACTAAACGCCAGTTGGCCCATGCTGTGACGCCCGGCCCCGAACCATGAATCATAAAGACCGGCGAGCCTTCACCCACATCGTGATAATTTGTTTTAAAAGCGCCTGTTTGAATACTCTTCGCAATTTCTGGGTTATTACTCATGGAAATCTCCTTGGTTTAGTTGGATAGACCGAACTGTTCGGCCAGCATCTTATAAGATTCTATACGTGGATTAAATGAATAGGTCACATTCACTAGCATTAATTCATCGACTTGATAAGTTTTTGCAATTTTTTCAAGCTTTGCCTGACATTCTGTTGGCGTTCCCGTGACCATTGTCGCCAAAGTTTCATCATAATAAGCCTGGTCCGACAACGACAATTGTTTCTTTTTATCCATCACCACCTCTGGTGGGAATAAAGCGTCCCGTGTACCGTGCCTGAAGGCCTGTACTTTCCAGTACACGTGACTACTGGCGATGAACTCAGCTTCTTCACTCGTTTCTGCACAAATGGCGGCCACCGCGATAATGGCCTGCGGTTCTTTAAGACTACCGCCCGCTTGAAAAGCATCTCGATAGCGCTGAATAATCTCAGCGGGTCTATCGTGGGTTCCAATAAACAACGCCAATACAAAACCCGCGCCCAACACGCCAGCTATTTCGGCGCTACCATCGCTCGAACCCAGCATCCAGACATCTGGCGCACCCACATCAATCGGCCTAACAGTCGCTCGACTATAGGGGTGATCAGTGGGCAAATTATTACTTAAATAGCCGATAAGGTCTCGAGTTTGACCCGGGTAATATTCAGAAGGAATGGTTTGCCTTGGCGCTGAAATAGCAGCTGATAAAACGGGCGTTCCACCTGGTGCGCGCCCCACACCCAAATCAATGCGTCCTGGATGAAATGCCTCTAACATCTTAAATGTTTCTGCCACTTTAAACGCGCTGTAATGCGGCAACATCACCCCGCCGCTACCCACTTTGATTCTTTTAGTGGCATTGGCAACGTTACTCACCATTATTTCTGGGCAGGGACTGGCATAGCCCGGTGTATCGTGATGCTCCGCCACCCAATAGCGGTGATAGCCTAGTTCATCACACTTTTTTGCCAACTCGATGGTACTGAATAAACCAGATGATTCTGGCTGCCCATCGTGCACTGGGGATTGGTCTAAAACGCTTAACTTTAAATGACTCATCTAAATTTGGATTAAATTTTATGGTTTGGCTGCTTAATGGCGCACAGCAAGCAGTCCATTATATAAGCCACGCCTAATTATTTCGATGCGCATTATCATTATTAGCCGACATAAAAAGGCCGCGCATTTAATTCACGGCGCGGCTTTTTATTTGCTTAAATTATTTTAGGCCGAAAGATTGCCTCGCCGCCGTTGCATAGGCCTTAGCTTCTTCTGCCGCATCGGGTAGGTCGGTTAACGCTGCACAATACGCCTCAATAGCTTTATCGGCCAAGGGTTGCCATTTATCAACCCAGGCCTGGATAATTGGCGCATTGATTTCATTACTTAATGCAAACTCAAGCAGTTTTTGCGTCTGACGCTGGTGTCGCTCGGCGTCGCGTAATTGTGCGTCACTTAATAATGAAAGCAGGGTATCACCATTTTCTGCACCGGCTAATCCAAGCTGTTTCTGTACCGCAGCTGAAACGGCTGGCTTTAAAATGACGTCAAACACTACGGTAGCTTCTGCCCAGTCCCAAGTGATCAGAGCTTTTTCGGCTAACTCTCTAAAGCCCTGCCAGGCCGCATCATTTTCCCAGTACTCGCGTTCGTTTTCAGTTAAACCAACGTCGTTCCATGTTTTGGCTAATTCGCAGGTACGGTATGCCGTATGGGTGAGCCAACGTAAGTGATCTCCCGATTGATAAGTAGCCATATTTGAAATAGTACTGGCTGGAGATATCTGGTGCAAATATGACGAGCCCATTTGCAGCGCGTGATATAAGTATCGCGAAGGCGCGTATAAACGTGCAAGATCTGACGCCCATTGTTTACTGATCATCTGATCGTTGCCGCGCTCACTAAACTGTTCCAGCAAACCCGTTACATAAGCTTCCTGACCGTCCTGTAAAATATTATATGTTCTATAAACCAGTTGCTCTGGGTCTCTAAAGGCATCCCAATCTTCGTGTTTTAATGGACTATTATTACGGTACTTAATGTACCAATCGTTCATCTTCGCGTCGCGGCCTATTTCAAATGGTTTGTCGGGATTGTTGGTATGAAAATGCAAATTGGTCGATACGATTTCATATTCACTCGGCCTTTTTCTTTGTTTAGAAAGGTGTGACCAGGTTTTTAATGGCTTCAACTCTTCTACTGGAATATCACTCATGATTTTTTATCCTAACTTAAAGCGTTTTTTCAAAGTAAAAACGAATTTGTTCTGGCGTTACTTCAATTTGTCCGGCCATTGAACCCAGGTGGATTTCTATTTCACGCATTTCAAAGGCACGTCCTAACGCTTCTTCCATAGACACTCTGGTTAGCACTAATTCTCCTTCTGCCGATATGCGCACGTAGGCACCTTTATCGTCTACGATAATTTCTTTATCCGGGTTATCCCATTCCGCCGCCTCAATTGCAGCCTGCGCAACATCACCGCCATTTAAAATGGGGCCGACTTTATTCTGTTTATATGCGTCTTTAAGGTGTGCACCTGTCATTATAATTTCCTATTAATTTAACTTTCAGATTAATTGCTTACTTTATGAATGCGCGGTAAAAGGTTCAATTCCCTTAACATCAACCAGAACATCCTCTCCCTCAATTTTTACAGGGTATTCTGCAATCTGACAGTCGGTCGGATTAAGTCCTTTTCCACTCGATACATCAAATTGCCATAAATGTGCTTTACAGGTCAGTACTTTGCCATCAAATTCACCCTCAACAAGATCTATTTCCTGGTGTGGACAAACCGCTTGAAAGGCCTTCAAATCACCGCCATCAACACCTAAAACGAGCACCTGTGTGCCATTCAAAGTTTCAAAGGCGTCCATATCGCCTTCCCATACATCATCTAAAGTACAAATTTTTTCAAAGGCCATATCTTCTCTTTAACTCATTTATCCGCAAAAATAATATCTAACGTTTCAGTCGCTCTCCAGTCTGCATCGGAGACTTTCATATCCCGGGGATAGACTTTACTGGTTTGATGTAGTCGCACTCTCATTACTTTTTTAGGTTGAGGAGCAACCCGGCGACCGACCGAATGATAGGCACACTTTTCCGCCACTTGATCCATCGTATCGCCAGTGTCCACTGCCACGAGTTGCACAACAAAATCACCTTCAAAATTGGAACTAATTGGAAATACAGCCATTTTTTCTCCTATCTATAAATCTGGTGCTAATCGGAAATCTGTAGATCTAAGCTACTTGAGCCCTTTTCTTAAAAGCCGTAGCCCATGCGTAATTATGCGCGTCCTGGCCCATTTCACCCGGCCCTAAACCCATATACGCAAGTGCACCGGGCAAATCGGCTGGTTGAATTTGCCCAGCAAGAAACCGGTCAATTAGACTTTGGTGCTCCTGATGACGAACTGGGTCCTGCTCGAAACACCAACGGTCAGCTTTTGAACCAAAGTGATATAAACGACCTTCGTGCTCGAGGGTATAATCTTTCACCGCCCAGTTATCACCTGGCGTGCCAACGATGGGAAGCTGACACATATTACAGATATACGGCAACGTTTCTGGCAAGGTGAGATCTTCGCGATCATTGTTAAGGTTATCGGTAATAACATCCCAACACCTACCCCAGGTTTTATTCCATCCAGGGTATTTTTCTTCTAACCACTCACGATCTTCAGGTGAAGCGCCCGCCGCAGGATTCCACCAGACCGTTGGACGCCAATACCATACACCGAGGTGCATTCCGTGATGCGTGGTATCTAAATCATTGGTCAAATCTTCCCAATACCAAGGCGCATCAAGACCTAAATCGATCAATTGGCGTTCAAATTGGGTGATAATCCATTCCACCATAAATTCTTTAAAGGACTGGCTACGATGTTCTAGTGGTGTGTAGTAATCCATAATCGGTCCTGTAAGAACTGAGAACAGCTTCCAGGCACGCCAGATTGAAATATCAACCATTTTTTGCGCTTCTTCTTTATGGCCATTTTCAATCAGGATTTTTAAAGACGGACCACCTTGTTGGGCGTGCCGAGCTTCATCCGTTTGTACGCTGGAAATAAGGCTGGCAAAGGTATGGTCACCCGCTTCAGATGCATCAGCGGCCAAACCTAAGAACTGCATATTGGTAAAACCGGTTTCAAAGCTAAATGTCAGCATAATTGAAACGGCGATCGCATCACGACAGAGCATAATGTCATCAAAAAATGCCCGTGCGGCAATCGCGGCCCATTCATTTGTGTGCATCGCTTTATGCGCCCAGTCCCATTGTCGACTACGCTTTACATTAGCGTGAGGAAAAAACAATTGAATCTGTCCGTGTCGATTTTCATCCAGGGTTCCGAACACTGCCATATTTCTGTTGCCCGGTGCTTTAGAGAATCGCGCCATTCTGGCTTCTGCCACACTCGCCGCATATTCGTTAACCGCAATAGCTCCATAGTGGGCCATCATGGTTGAGATCCAACCTGGGTCGGCACGATCGACATAGGCGTCGCGTTCTAGTGCCGCTTTTACTGAATAGGCGCCAGCATCTTTTTCACGTTGAATAGCAACGTACTCTGGGAATGTTACTTTATACGGTTCATCATAGGTTTCCCATACGTCCATAGGAATACCTCTACCTCCACTCATTTCCTCAGGAAATAACTCTTCTTCGCTGACGTACTTTGGCGTCCAATTCGTCGCACGCGTTAAGTCGTACCACTCTGCTCTCGGTATTTGATACATTCAATCCTCCTACTCTAAGGGCCTTATATTACCGGTATTAAATCTGAATTCGTTATCTCAACGTATATTGCATATTACGTGCCAGCCACTAGTCCTTAAGCTTCACCTACTCATTTTTTTAAATTTACTTATTTAGTTAAAATGTCCTTATGTGTTTTATCATTTGATAAGTCTTCACACCGTTCATCATTTTTATACTTCACTTTGCGTTAAATTAAAACATGAAGCCTGACCCTACAACACTTTTTTTAACTGTGCTGCTTAGTGATGTTTTTAGCGCTGCGGTGTTATTTTAGTGAATCGTCCATTAGCACTCGATTGCTATTTAACGCTTTGTAAAATGCTTACGGTATTCCTATAAGAAGTGATACTGTGCGTATCAGCCTGTTAATAGGATAAGGGTTGATGTATTTGAAGGGTATGGGCGGACCGAATGGGGTCCTGATGTGTGAATTGTGTCTAAACTGAAAACGACTTAACGTTAGTATATTTCTTGATCGAACAATCACTTGATGGCCCTGAATAACAAAGGTTACCCAGGACCATGCTGGCTTACTTTAACGACCTAAATCTTTAGCCGTTGTTCCACCAATACCGAAGTTAGTATTGGGCATTTCTTGAAGAATGACTCGTACCGCTGCTCGTGGCGCACCCACTGCGTCACAAATAGCATCGGTTACTTTCTCGATCAAGGCCGTTTTTTGCGCCTCAGTTCGACCTTCCAGCATATGTATTTGTGCTATTGGCATAATGACCTCCTATTATTCTACGAATCTCATGGTGACGCTGCCTAGATCCTGATAACGCACGGTTACGCAGTCACCCGCCTCGACCGCTACTGCCGCTGTCATACCGCCCGTCATCACAAAGGTGCCAGCAGGCAATACTTCACCGCGTTCAGCAAGTAAATTAACGAGCATAGCGACACTAGCCGCAGGATGACCCACGACCGCTGCACCAGCGGCTAATTCAACAACTTCACCGTTCTTTTCCATCACTACGCCAAGTGTTTTAAGGTCTAGCTCGTCGACATTACGAGAGCGTCCGCCAGTGACAAAACGCGATGACGATGAGTTGTCTGCGATTACACTTTTTAGATCGAATTTAAAATCTTTATATCGCGAATCAATCACTTCAACGGCTGGCAACACAAAATCTGTCGCCGCCAATACATTACCAATATGGCAGCCAGGTCCGCTGAGCTCTTTATTCGTAACGAAGGCGATTTCGGCTTCCACTTTAGGGTGAATTAGCTCTGACATTTTTATCTCAGCGCCATCTGGACAACTAAAGTAATCGGCTAAAAATCCGTAGCAAGGCGTTTCTACACCCATTTGACGCATTTTAGCGATAGACGTTAAGCCCATTTTCATACCGACTATTTTATTGCCGCGCGCTTCTTTACGTCGACGGATTTCCCATTGCACATCCAGGCATTCATCCCAGGTGATATCAGGGTATTTGTCGGTAATTTTGGTCACTTCTATGCAATTTAATTCTGCATTTTCCAGGTGTTCAGCCAGTTTTTCAATTGTTGATCTATCTAAGCTCACATTATTCCCCTTAAGCTGTTTTCTTTTTAATTTCTAATGCAACGTCTTCGATCATATCCTCTTGACCACCCACTGCACCCATACGCCCTAGTTCCATCAAAATTTCTCGTGCCGGAACCCCATGATTTTTCTCAGCGCGTTTTGCGTGTAACAAGAATGATGAGTAAACACCCGCATAACCTAATGTTAACGAATCACGATCAATTCGAGTCGGTGTTGGCATCAGTGGTAAGGCAATATCTTCTGCGACGTCCATGATTTTATCAACGTCCACACCCGTTATGATTCCCATGCGATTACAAACCGCGACCATCACTTCAAGCGGAGTATTACCCGCACCAGCGCCGAAGCCCGCCACAGAACCATCAATCCGCACCGCACCCGCTTCAATCGCGGCCAGTGAATTTGCAATGCCCATCGCAAGATTATGATGACCGTGGAAGCCAATTTCTATCTCGTCGCCAAACTCGGCGCGTAAAATACCAATTCGCGAGGTCACATCATCGGGCAACAAATAACCCGCTGAATCGGTGGCATAAATACAGTTAGCACCGTAATCGACCATTTTTTTCGCCTGTTCAAGCAAGGCCTCCGGCGGCGTCATATGCGCCATCATTAAGAAACCGACGGTATCTAGCCCGTACTCACGCGCTTTTTTGATGTGCTGTTCCGATACGTCTGCCTCGGTGCAGTGCGTAGCGACTCGAATTGTTGATATACCGCAATCGACTGCCATCGCGAGGTCATCAACGGTTCCTAAACCAGGCAATAAAAGGGCTGAAATCTTGGCGTTTTTCATTTTAGGTACAACGGCTTCAAGGTACTCACGATTAGTGTGTCGTCCAAAACCATAATTGACCGATGAGCCACCTAATCCATCGCCGTGCGTTACTTCAATCAGCGGCATACCCGCCTCATCTAGTGCCATCGCCATGCGTACCATATCGTCAATCGAAAACTGGTGACTGACCGAGTGCATGCCATCGCGCAAGGCATTGTCATGCAATTTAATTTTTTTACCCGCTAAATTCATCATCGGTCTCCTAAACTAATTTTTTTAACGTCAGCGTGCCGTTTTCAATTTCTTCGGCAAACATTTCAGCTGTTCGTGTTGCAGCAGCGGTCATAATATCGAGGTTGCCAGCGTACTTAGGCAAATAATCACCCAGGCCTTCAACTTCTAAAAAGATACTGACGCGGTTACCGTCGAATATCGGTCCGTTTTTAAGACGGTAGCCCGGTACGTATTTGTTCACCTCGGCCAACATAGCGTGTACCGATTTAGTGATCGCTTCCTGGTCCGGCTCTGTTTCCGTTAAACAGTGCACCGTATCGCGCATCATCAAAGGCGGCTCGGCTGGATTCAGGATAATAATCGCCTTACCCTTCTTTGCTCCACCAATTTGCTCAACAGCACGAGCCGTTGTTTGAGTGAACTCGTCAATATTTTTACGCGTACCAGAACCCGCAGATTTTGAGGCCACCGTAGCAACAATCTCGCCGTATTCAACCGGCTGTACTCGGCTAACCGCTGCGACCATTGGAATGGTCGCCTGACCACCACAAGTGACCATATTCACGTTCATTTCCTGCGCTCCAACGTGCTCTTTTAAGTTCACTGGCGGTACACAGAAAGGTCCAATGGCGGCTGGGGTTAAATCGATAACCAGCACGCCTTTTTCTTGTAATTTACGGTTATTTTCACCGTGAACGTAAGCGGACGTTGCATCGAAAGCGATCTGAATATTATCTTCTTCAATATGGGGTATTAAACCATCTACACCTTCATGCGTTGTTTTTAAGCCCGCTTCGCGCGCTTTTAATAAACCATCTGAATCCTCGTCTATGCCAACCATCCAAACAGGGTTTAAGTTAGCACTACGCATTAGTTTTGCCATTAAGTCGGTACCAATATTACCTGATCCGATCATTGCACAATTAATTGCCATTTATTTCTCTCCTGAAATTTCTTACTTATACAAATCGAACCGAAGTGGAACCCATACCACCCACGCTGACTCGCATCGAATCGCCGGCTTTTGCATCGACCATAGCGCATAAAGCACCTGATAAAATGACCTCACCTGCTTTTAATGTCACGCCTAAGGCCCCCATTGTATTGGCCAACCAGGTCATCGCGTTCACTGGCGAACCTAAGGCCGCCGCACCCGCGCCGGTGTACATCAGCTCACCATTTTTCTCCAAAGTCAGGCCGCACACGCTCAAATCAATTTTGCGTGGATCGACAAAGCTGCCACCCAACACGAGATAGCCACATGAGGCATTATCAGCTATCGTATCTTGAATTTTGATTTTCCAGTCGGTAATTCTTGAATCCACGATCTCAAAACACGGCATTACGGCGTCTGTTGCACGCAAAATATCAGCGTTAGTAAGCCCTGGCCCACAAAGGTCGCGTTTCAAAATAAAGGCTATTTCGCCTTCTGCTTTTGGCTGAATCATTTTTTCTGAAACGGGAATATCCTGACCTTCTGAATACACCATATCGGTTAATAAATAGCCGAAGTCGGGTTGATTCACGTCCAACATATTCATCACTGCTTTGCTGGTGCAACCTACTTTTTTACCAACGATGCTTTCTCCTGCCTCAATGCGGCGAGCGATCATTTGATTCTGAATTTTATACGCGTCCTCTATAGTGACTTCTGGAGAGCGCTCCGTAATCGGTGCGATTGTTTGACGCGTGATTAAGGCGTTATAGAGCTCATCACCGTACTGTATTATTTTTTTTTGATCCATTTTCAATCCCTATAGTTTTACACAAATATTAGTAAGCTCTGAATAGAACTCTAATGAATAATGACCGCCTTCACGGCCCGTTCCAGATTGTTTTGAGCCACCAAATGGAGTACGTAAATCTCTTAGGAACCAGCTGTTGACCCAACAAATTCCCGTTTCCATTTGCGCGCCCACGCGGTGACCCCTCGACATATTTTCAGTCCAAATAGCTGAGGCCAGGCCGTATGGCGAATCATTTGCTAACTCAATCGCTTCTTGTTCTGTATCGAATGGACAAATATGCACGCAAGGACCAAAAATTTCTTCTTGTACCACGCTAGCCGTTTCTGGCAACCCGGTCCAAATTGTTGGTTCAATCCAGTAACCGTTGGCTAAGTCTTCAGGCATATTCGGAATACCGCCACCCGTTACCACGGTCGCGCCCTCATCAACGGCTGCCTTGTAATAACCCAACACCTTCTCACGGTGAGACTTGCTGATTAAAGGCCCCATATTCGTTTCTGGATCTTCAGATCGGCCTAGTTTTAAGGCTTCTGCGCCTTCTTTCATGCGTTTAACAAACTCATCAAAGATAGGTCGCTCAACGTACAAACGCTCGGTACCTAGACAAACCTGACCACAATTAGCAAATGCGGATCTTAAAGACCCTTCAATAGCTTTATCCATATCGCAATCGGCGAAGACGATACCCGCATTTTTTCCGCCGAGTTCTAACGACGAATCACGAACACCCACTGAAGCGGCTGCTGCAATACGTTCACCCGTTGCCGTTGAACCTGTAAAAGTAATCGCATCTAAACCTGGATTGGTAATGAGCGCTTCACCAATTTGCGATCCTTTGCCTAAAATCACGTTATAAACACCTTTTGGTACGCCGGCGTCATTCATCACTTCGCCCAGTAAACTGGCCGTTAATTGAGTCTCTTCTGAAGGTTTCACCACCACGGTATCACCACACGCCAATGCGGGGCCTACCTTCCAGGTCATTAGTAATAAGGGCAAATTCCACGGCCCAATCACACCAATCACGCCTTTTGGCTTACGTACGGTATAGTTTAATGCGCCGGTTCCATCGGGGGTTGGCGTATGAAACGCTTCGTCTGCAATATTTTTTATCGTGTCGGCAAACACTTTAAAGTTAGCCGCGCCACGAGGAATATCAATATGACTCGCTAATGAATAAGGCTTGCCGGTGTCTAAACACTCGGCCGCTAAAAATTCATCAAAACGTGCATTAATACCATCGGCAATCTTGTATAAAATATCCACTCGCTGTTGCGCTGGCATCGTACCCCAGGGGCCTTTTAAAGCCGCGCGTGCAGCCTTTACCGCCTGATCAACTTGCTCAACACTGGTTCGGTGATAGTTACAGACTAACTCACCTGTCACCGGCGAATAGACCTCACCAAACTCACCCGAACTGACGAACTCGCCATTTATAAAACCTTTTACTTCTCTCATAGTTCCCTACTTAACCTTTTAAAATTCAAATTATATGATCGCGTCTATTCCTGCTTGGGCGCAGATCACATCTTCTTCTTCAGACCCGCCGGAAACACCGATAGCACCGATTATTTCCTCATCTTCAAAAATCGGCAAGCCGCCACCAAAGGTGATAACCCGTGGGCGCGCAACGATACCGGCTTGTAATTGCGTATTACCCTCGAGAATATTCTTCCATTGCATCGTGGGCAATCCAAAACCCGCGGAGGTATACGCCTTATCTTTAGCGATATCCATAGACGGCAAAAAAGAATTATTCATCCGTAGAAAAGCCATTTCTATGGCCGAACTATCGACCACGGAAACGTTTATGGCAATGCCTAATGTTTTTGCTTTTTCAACGGCTGCTTGCACGGCCGTGCAAGCAGCTTGAGTTGAAATGTTTTTTTTAGTGATGCTATTCGACATGTAAGCTATGAGGTAACACCCATAAAGCTATCTACCAAAGTCCGTGAGTGGTAAAAAATAGCCTGCCCAATATTATCCGCTGTCCAGGTCAAAACGGGCGTATCAGGATAATGATAGCTATCTTCAGCAAATACTTCGTTTCTATTGCCCGATGGGTCATAGTAATAAATTGTCATACCGCGCGTTAAACCGTGACGCGTAGGCCCTACATCCAGTGGAATATCTTCCATAGAGATAATATCGGCTGCGTGTAGCACCTGCTCCCAGGATCCTAGTAAAAATGACGCGTGGTGCAGTTGACCAGGCTTATCCGAACGGATAAATGCAACATCGTGCGCCTTAGTGCTACAAGTTAAGAATGCCGCTAATTGCAGATCACCATCAACAATTTGTTCGGTCAACTGGAATTCCAGCGCTTCGACAAAGAATTTAATGGTCGCATCGTGGTCATCTCCATACAGCAAGCAATGATCAAAACGAATAGCTTTCATCCCTTTTATGCCTTTCGGCCAGGGCCCTGGGTTGGTTGTAGAAATACCATTACCCACCTGTTCTTTCTGGGCGTATAAGTCAAATGTATGCCCGCCCGGCGCCGTGAAACGAACGCGCTCACCGCAGCCATTTAATTCACCCGCTGGTACGCGCTTGGTATCGATACCAAATTTTTTAACATTGGATTCAAAGCGCCAAAGATCTTGTTCTGAAGCCACTTTAAACGCCATATGATCCATGCCAGAACGATCTGATGGCTCTAGAACGACAGAAAACTTATCTTGCTCGTCCCAACATTTCAGGTAAACACGTCCCTGATCATCACGGTCGGTTTCGATCAACCCCATATTATTACAATAGTGATTAAGTGATTCGTCCATATCTAGCACTCTTAATTGAACGTGCCCTGGACGCAATATGCCTGTCATTGCCATGTTAATTCTCCTATGTCGTTTATATGTTTATATGTTTATAACACTCTTATAAATCTACTTCTGAACACCCAACTAACCCTGCACTTTACCGCATCATCGCCTTATGTAAATGACCTATGACACTCAAACTTATATTTTCTTTTGGTAATACCCGACAAGCCAACACTACACCCTGAGCCTCCTCTTCAACAGAGACGTGATCGCGGCTCATTTTCTTGGTAGCGTACTCGCCGCTATGTATTTTCACCTTACAAACCCCGCAGCCACCACTTCTACAACCGACTGGAATGCCTTTTTTACCTAACTGCATCATACCCGCCAGTAAGTGCTGCGTTTCCTTACAGCTATATACCTCACCAGAATCTTCAATTGTAATTTGAAACGACATAGTGATGATTTAGATATTTCTAAACAAAGGGCTCTTCTTACTTTCTGCTTCGGCATCGGCAGCGTTGAAGAATTTCTCCATAAACATATCTTTCTCGAATAAACGGCCGCGCATCAGCGCCGTTATGCAAGCGTCTATCATCATCGGTGGACCACACATATAAGCACGGTAACCTTCAAATTTTCCATTCATTTTTTCAATGGCGACTTCGTGAATATAGCCCGTTGGGCCTTCCCATTCAGGCTCGATACCTGGCCCAGATAAACCCGGCACGTAGCTAAAGTTTTCGTGTTTTTTCTCCAACGATTCGAACAACTCTTTGTAATACAGCTCTTCGAGATTTCTAGCGCCCTGAAACAATATTATTTTACGCGTATCTCCGGCTTCTAACAAATCCAGGATCATCGATTTTGGACTGGCCAAACCAGAACCACCGCCAAAGAATAGCATCGGTTTATCGTCTGACTTTCTTAAAAAGAAGTGCCCGTAAGGCGCGGAAAAATCAAGCTTATCGCCTACTTTCAGTTCATTATGAATCCAGCTCGTTCCTACGCCTCCAGGAATCAGCGCGATATCAAACTCTAGTATCGTCTTTTCATTCGGCGACTGCGCCATCGAAAACGGACGCGGCACATCCAGCCCAGGAATGTGCAAATTGGCGTATTGACCCGATTGAAATTCGACTTCGTCGCCTTCCACCTCAAGGAATACCCCGATGATTCTCGGCGTTAGCTTTTCCAACTTGACCACCTTGCCAACAAAGTCACGCACTGGAATATTCTCAGCGTCAGGCTCTTCTTCAACGTCGGCTTCTATCACCAAGTCAGACTCAGGAACCGAACAACAGGTCAAACACTTACCTTCATCGCGCTCAACGTCCATTAATGCAAATGAGGACGCTTCATCGCCTATTTCTACCTCACCTTCTAACACATCGACCTTACAGGTACCGCAAAGTCCGTGCCCACAAGCATGAGGCAGATATACACCCTGCCTTAATGCCGCATCGAGTATTGTTTGGCCTTCTTCGACTTCAATCGTAACGCCTAAGGGCTCAATCGTAACCTCATAACTCATAAACGTGTGCCGTTAATCCCCATTAAGCCCGGCGTTTTAAAACGCATCAACGATTTGTGCCCTATGCCATTCTCTTTAAGCGATTTAGCCATATCAGGCGAAAATGAAACGCCATCTAATACCCATTCAACACTAGCCCAGTCGATATTTTTAAAATCTGGATGGTCGTTAAAAACTGATGGCATTACCTCGGATACCAACGCCTGAAAAGGCATCTCGGGTGGTAACGGGAAGGCCTGCGCCGCCGAGAACAATAAATGGTCGTCCCAGCCCAAGTAAACCAACTGATTGCCGTGAAAATTTTCTACTCTGTCTCTTACCAGGTCTACGTAGCCATCTTTTGCAATTACTGCCATCTTAATCTCCTAAGTCTAATTATAGGGCTATCAAGCCATCAGGCCTGCCGCACCTTCGGCTTCTCGCCTTTCCATTCCTGCCAGCGCGCGTGATCCTGCGATCCTATATAGTCACCACAATCTTCTGGCTTAAATTTATACCAGTCGAGTACCTCAGGAATCGTTGGTCCACCACAATTACCCTGGAAAATTTGATGCACGGGCAACCAGGCCTGTACATATTTTTCTGGCTCAAATTCGAAAATATCTTTACAGCCATCTGAACAGAAGTGATATTTATCGCCGCCGTGCTCGGTCACCCGATAACTAAGCTGCATCGGATCAGTTTGTACCTCGGTAAACACCATCGGAATTTGGCAAACCTGGCAAAGCTGCGGCAAACCTTTTTGATATTCAAACGTGCCCGCTTTTTTCTGCTCGGCCCAATATTCAAAACGCGGGCGGTAGTATTTATCGAAGGTATCGGGATACTTCTCGGATAACCAGGCCATTTTTTCTTCGCTTGGCAAAAAGGTATGAAAACCCGTGACATTGCCCAATGAACAAAATACCGACCAAATTTGATGACTGATATGGTCCGCCTCTGCCGTCGCTAATTCGTGGTATTTAGGCATCCTTAGGCCGTAACGAGATAAGTCCTCAAATAAAGCGCCGCCGTTTTCGACAAAGTACACGTCCCACGCTTCTTTCCACGACATCGGACTGTTCGTCAACATGTAGTCTTGCATGGCTGCAACGAGGCCTAATAATCGGTAGGCGCGCCAGAAATGTTTGTCCATCCAGCGCTGCACTATAGGAAGGTTATCCTCGTGCTGCTCCAGCATAAATTTAATAATTTCAAGCCCCAGGGTCATATGACGAGACTCGTCTGACTGCGCCGAGAAACCAAAGGTCACCGTCGCCATATCTCCGTTGTATGCGGCACCCGACATAAAAGGTACGAACAGTAAGTTGGTCAGTACGTACTCAAAGGCGAAAGAAATTGAGGTAATAAACTCGAATGGGCCGGCCGTCATAGCGTCTTCTGCAAATGATTTTGGCACAGACAAATACCAGACTCGGTCAAACTGATGGAAAGGGTCATGCAAACCATTAAAGTGCTTATTGTAATGACTGATCGTGTGCACCTGCGTTTGCTGATGACGTAACTCGTCAATCGCCTGCATTTGACAGGCGATGCGCGCGCCATCTCCACGGAAATGTCGCCCGAGGTGAGCGAAACCTCGATGCGCTGCGTATTCAATAGGCGTCACACCCGTAATAAATAATTTGATTGCACTGAGGTAACTGGCACACGCCAGATTAGTTTGGCCATTATTTTGCGCAAAACTATCTATAACCGCGTACAACTTTTTCTCTTTTTCAGCCTGATATTTCCAGTACGAATCCATCGTTAAACGAAAAGGATCTTCCCATTTATCCCAATCCGTTATTTTGATACCCTCGAACGAATCATACGGATAAACGTCGTCCATTTTTTGGTGGCTCGTTTCCCAACCCATTCCACGGGTGAGTAATTCGTATCGTTTACGTAAATTTAGTTTTTTTGCTGGCATTCTTCTATCCTCTTTAATAGCTGGCGCTTAGTGCCAGCTAATTTCAAATTTATCATCATCTTCATCAACGTTACCGGCTAATGAAATGAGATTTAAATGCAATTCTTGAACGTCCCACTCGCGGCCCATTTTTTCTTCAACGGTCTGGCGATTGACGATCAAACGGCCGGCCGCCTCCATACGCACCATACCTGGCTGATACTGTATGTTGGCGTCTGGGTTATCCTCTTCGACCGACTCGATGATAGGACGCGCGTCTTCATTATCTTGTACGATCAAAAACACCGTATTCTTTTTACCTGACATACCCATCTCCTGTTTAAACCGTAACGCCCTGTTTAGCGAGTCGCTCTAGTAGTTCACTTTTTACTTCAGCCAATTCATTAACGCCGTCTTCACCAAATGCTTCAATCGCGATAGGCTCTACGGCTACAGACAAACGATCTATCCACTTTGAAACCCAGCCCGATAGCAGCGCCTGGTTCGCAGCGGACTCTTTTGCCGTTACTTTTGCCAGCGCATTGGTCCAACGAACCGTTTCTTTGTACCAGTCGTCCATAAATTCCGTCAGCATGGCGATTGTTGCACCGCCCTCTTTGGTTAATTTTTTCTCAAAACGGTCGTACAAAAGTGGAAACAACAGGCCGTCTAGCACGAAGTTTTGCGCCACCATCAATTCAAACCAGTCGTCCAATACGAACATATCTTCTATCGCGTGTCGAAGACCTTGCCATTCAGCGGCCTCCATCCAGGCTTGTTTACCGGCAACGAGTGAGGTGTCTTCATTACCATCCAGCAATAAGCCAATACGCGTGATGTACTGCGCCATACCCAGTCTATCCATCGCGTTAAACATCGCAATTGAACTGAAATTAGCGCCATAACATTCGTCGGTAATCTGACAATTATTCATGTTTGCCGCCCATTCAACGTGGCGAAGAGGTACTAGA
>JASJGO010000073.1:0-8846 GCA_033791505.1 Cycloclasticus sp. | reverse complement strand
GTTGAACTCAATTTTAATGCGCAAAAAAAACGGGGCCGAAGCCCCGTTTTTCAACTTAAAAACCAAACTATTTAACGCTTAATGCCACGCGGCGGTTTTCAGCTCGCCCTGCTTTAGTCGCATTATCTGCAATCGGTTTTTCTTCGCCATAACCAATAGCTGTTAATTTACTCGCGTCACAACCTTGAGCCACCATAAACGCACGCACTGCTTCGGCACGTCGTTGAGATAAGCCTAAATTGTACACAGCAGGTCCTTGCGAATCTGTATGTCCACCGATAAGCAAATTAACGTCAGCATGGTGTAGTTTGTGGTTAGCGGCGACCGGAATCAAAATCGCTTTTGCTTCTTCTGTCAGTACAGCTGAATCAAAATGGAAATTAACGCCTTTAAGAACTAGCGGCTTCACACAACCCAGCTCATTAACTTTCGCACCTGGTGCAGAGTTAGGGCACTCGTCTTTGTAGTCAGGAACACCATCGCCATCACTATCTAAAGGACAACCTTTAGCGTTCACCGCAACACCTGATGCAGTATTTGGACATTGATCAAGACTGTCTACAACACCATCTCCATCGCTATCTGCTTCTGGAGTAGGTTCAACAACTTTTTCATCCGCCATTAAAGCGCAAATTGTTCCACCTATAATCGCTCCGCCCAACGCGCCTACTGCTGTATCACGTGCATCTTTATCTCCGTCTTCGAAGACGCCTACCACACCACCCATCGCTGCTCCTGCGATGGCACAGTTTTTCCAATCATCGGTTTCTACACTTGCACAACCCGTAACTAACAGGGCTGCTGCAGCAATAGTCGCCATCTTTTTAATTATTTCCATTACTTACTCCATTTTGAATTATTGATTATAAATCCGTACGTGTAAATCTTACCCCTAAAACAACAAAGGTCAATATATTAAACTACAAAACCACGCTTATTTTAGCTTGTGCTTGCTTATACCGCAGCGTTTACATTGACTCACCGTCACCAATCGACCTTGTTTGACGTCAAAAACTTGTTGTTTATCTATCAACCAACTGTGATGCCCATTTCTACATAGGGTGTCACCTTTATGCTTTTCAGACAATTTCTTCTTTTTAAATGCTAGTATTTCAGCCATTAATTTTATAAAAATTTATCCTAACTTTTAGCGGAAAGGAGTTTATACGAACAAACCTGAACGATTAATGAATGTGAGGGTAGAAAAGCCTTCTAAATAAAGCCGTCAACCGCTAAATATTAATCTACCGGGATATATTCACTAAATTTCGTTAGCCCTGTCTCTGAGAACGTACTTTTGAATTTTACCCGTTGACGTTTTCGGTAATGCACCAAAAATAACTAATTTAGGCACTTTGTAATGCGCCAGGTTCTCTCTGCAAAAAGCAATCATTTCTTTTTCTGACGCCTGACAGCCTTCTTTCAACGTGACAAAGGCGCACGGTTTTTCACCCCATGTTTCATCGTTCTTGGCGACAACAGCCGCTTCCAATACTGCTGGATAACGATATAAAACAGACTCCACTTCAAGTGTGGAAATGTTTTCTCCGCCAGAAATAATAATATCTTTCGAACGATCTTTTATCTCTATGTAACCATCTTCATGCCAAACAGCTAAGTCACCGGAATGGAACCACCCCCCCTTAAACGCTTCCTCCGTCGCGGTTGGATTTTTCAGGTAACCCTTCATCACAATATTTCCACGCATAAATACCTCACCTATACTTATGCCATCCTTAGCCATCGGCTCTAGCGTGTCCGGATCGGCGACCATTAACTCTTCCAGCATGGTGCTCCTAACCCCTTGCCGCGCGGCCAAAGCACCGCGCTCGTCTAGCGGCAGGTCGTCCCACTCGTCTTGCCAGGCACAAACCGTGCAGGGGCCGTAGGTTTCAGTTAAGCCATACACGTGCCTTACCTTAAAGCCCATCGATTCCATGTTTTGAATGACCGTCGCAGGTGGCGCCGCTCCAGCCGTCATCACTTTTACACCGCGCTCAAGGCCCTCTTTGTATTTTTCAGGGGTATTGATTAGCATCGTTAAAACAGTCGGAGCACCACAGAAATGGTTTACTTTTTCTGACTTTAGTAACTTAAATATGGTCTTAGGTAGCACGCTGCGCAAGCAGACATTGGTTCCAGCCGACGCGGCGACACTCCAGGGAAAGCACCAGCCATTACAGTGAAACATGGGTAGCGTCCATAGATAGGTCGGGTGATTGCCCACGTCCCAGGTCAGCAGATTACTAAGCGCATTTAAATAGGCACCCCGATGATGATACACCACCCCTTTTGGGTTGCCTGTAGTTCCCGACGTATAGTTCAATGTGATCGACTGCCACTCATCTTCAGGTAAACGCCATGCAAAGTTATCGTCACCTTCCTCAATCAATCGTTCATATTCCACGCTACCGATCGGGGCATTAGCACCGAAACTTGCGTCCTCAACGTCCACAATAAAAGGAGACGCCTGCATTTCTTTGAATGCCGCCGCCATCGTCGTGGAAAATTCGCTATCAATAAAAACCAGTTTGCTTTCGGCATGCTCCAGTTGAAAAGCCACAGAAACGGGGTCCAACCGAGTGTTAATCGAGTGCAGCACGGCACCTAACATAGGTACGGCAAAATGCAGCTCGAACATCGCGGGAATATTTGGCAGCATCGCAGAAACCGCATCGCCTTTCCCAATGCCCCGTCTGGATAATGCGGAGGCTAATTTTACGCAACGCTGGTAGGTTTCTCCCCAGGTTATTCTCTGTTCTCCATGAACACAAGCGAGTTTATCCGGGTATACGTCTGCCGCCCTTTTTAAAAAGCTAAGCGGTGAAAGCGCCGTGTAATTTGCCAAGTTTTTATCTAACGATAGGTCAAAGAGATTCATATTGCATGGCCTTTAATTTAGTTATTTTTTAAAATATTACCACGACCTGGAGCATCTAAACACATAGAAAACCGACGCTAACGTGGGTTTCAAGTTCAAGTGCCAATGCCTGTCGTTAAGACCTAACGACTTACAATATCAAGTCTTCACTCGGATCCATAACTGTATCCCCACCAGCCATAATCGCTGGAGCCAAACCGTGAACGCGCGGTAATAACTTAGTCGCAAAGAATTTGGCGGTAGCTAGCTTACCTTGATAAAACGCTCCGGCCTGAGCCGTGGCTACCTTGCTCGCACGTAACCAATAATAACCCAACGTGACCAAACCAAATAGCTGCAGGTAATCAACCGCGGCGGCGGCGGCGTCATTGGGGTTATTTGCTTTAGACTCAAGCAACCAGTTCGTCGTTGTTTCTAGCACCACCAATGCCTCAGCTAATGGTTTAGCAATAAAACCTACCTCGTCGCTAGCAGATTTCAGCTCAGCACTGACATCGGCAAAAAAGTCTTTCGGTAACTTACCCTCAGCCATTGATAATTTTCGTCCAATCAAATCCATCGCTTGAATGCCATTGGTGCCTTCATAAATACAAAATATTTTGCTGTCGCGTAAGTTCTGCTCCATACCATTTTCGCGAATATACCCGTGTCCGCCGTACACTTGCACGCCTAAGCCCGTCACTTCCACACCAGCATCGGTAATGAACGCTTTACAAATCGGAGTCATCAGGTCGACGCGTTCTTTCGACTGTGCGCGCAGCGTTTCATCTGGGTGGTTTTCCGATAGATCGACGTGTTTTGCCGTATCGTAGGCCATCATTCGACAACCTTCCGTCAGTGCCTTCATGGTCATTAACATCCGGCGAACATCCGGGTGCACGATAATCGTATCGCTATCAAACGAAGATTCTGCTTTACGCGTTAATGGACGACCCTGTTTACGTTCTTTCGCGTAGTTGATCGCATTCTGCGTCGCACGTTCGGCTACACCGAGTCCCTGAAGGCCCACCATTAAACGTGCGGCATTCATCATAACGAACATATTTTGAATGCCTTTATTGAGCTCACCCACGAGATAACCCTTCGCATCATTGAAATTCAACACGCAGGTACACGAGCCGTGAATACCCATTTTTTCTTCTATGCTGGCGCACTCGACGGGATTACGCTCACCGAGCGAACCATCGGCATTGATCAAATACTTAGGCACGACAAACATGCTAATACCACGAATTCCTGCTGGTGCATCCGGCATTCTAGCCAACACCAAATGAATGATATTGTCTGTTAAGTCGTGCTCACCCGCCGTAATGAATATTTTATTCCCTTCTATTAAATAGCTACCATCTTCCTGAGGCGTGGCCTTAGTTCTAACTTGACCCAGGTCACTGCCAGCTCCTGATTCTGTCAAGCACATCGTTCCACTCCAGTCGCCCAAACTCAAGTGACTCATATAGGTGTCTTTTTGCTCTTGCGTGCCATGTGCTTTTAACGCTTCATAAGCGCCATTGCTGAGGCCTGGGTACAGAGAAAACGCCGCATTTGCACCCGAAAGCATATCGGTCACCGCGGTGGCCAGGGCGTAAGGCAAGCCTTGTCCGTCGTAGTTAATATCTTTATCTAAACCCGTCCAACCACTTTCCGCATAGGCTTTATACGCCTCTTTAAACCCAGTCGGCGTCGTCACTTCACCATTATTTAAGTGCGCACCTTCTGCGTCAGCCGATTCATTCAACACGCCAATGGTGCTATCGATTTGCTTCGCAGCTTCATCTAATACTCCATTGACGATATCCGGCGTAGCCTCGGCAAATTTTTCTATTTCTGTTAATGAATCGATATTAATTATTTCGTTTAACACAAAACCTATATCACGAACGGGGGCTTTATACGTAGCCATACTTTCTCCAAAATTTTTACTTGAACATTTAAACAGGATAATAACAAATTTTTACCATCCTATTTTAAAACAAAAAAAAGGCCGGGAAACCGGCCTTTTTTATATTTAAGGCTAAAAACTTAACTTTTATGCAGCTTAAACACCCATAAAGAGCCGCCCTGGTTAAGGGTGTTAATACGTTTTGCGACGTCACCACCCCAAAGAGGAACGGCGCCACCCCAGCCACTCGGTACCGCGATGAACTGCTCACCATCCATTTCCCAGGTTACAGGTATACCGACGATGCCTGAGCCCGTTTGGAACCTCCAAAGCAATTCGCCGGTTTTTGCGTCCAACGCATTAAGGTAACCTTCTGGCGTTCCAAAAAACACTAGGTTGCCACCCGTCGTTAGTACGCCACCCCATAGCGGTGCGTTATTTTTGTACTCCCAAATCCATTTACCCGTTTTAGGATCAATGGCTCTGAGGGCGCCGATATAGTCTTCGTACAATGGCTTAATAGTGAACCCAGCACCCATGTACGCGGCACCTTTTTTATACGTAGCGGGCTCGTTCCAAATGTCCATTCCCCATTCATTCGATGGCACATAAAACAAGTCCGTTTCGGGGTTGTACGCCATTGGCATCCAGTTTTTACCACCTAAGAACGACGGTACTGCAAAAGCAGATGTACCTTTTTTGCCGTCTGCCTTAGCAGGATCGCCCGGGCGTGCACTAGCTGTTTCAATGGGACGTCCTGTTTTAAGGTCCACACCCGTTGCCCAAGTCTGACGTGTAACAAATGGATTCGCTGAAATTAATTTACCGTTAACTCGGTTAATAACGTAGAAAAAGCCATTCCTATCTGCTTTAGCTCCTGCTTTAATCACTTCACCATCTTTCTTTAGATCAAAAGAGACGAATTCATTCACGCCATCAAAATCCCACGCTTCATTCGGAGTCGATTGATAATGCCAAACTAATTTGCCGGTATCTGGATTGATCGCAACCGTAGAAGATGAAAACAGGTTGTCACCAGGGCGCATATGGGCATTCCAGGGAGCCGGGTTACCCGTTCCAAAGAAAATAAGATCAACTTCAGCGTCATACGTTCCACCCAACCAGGTAGCTGAACCGCCATTTTTCCACATATCGCCAGGCCAGCTTGCGTTTCGAACACCCGAAATACCATTTTCCTGTTTTACGCCGTCTTTCCAAATGTAACCCATATTGCCTTCAACTACGGGACGAATCCACCTCATTTCACCGGTCAGAGCATCACGGGCCTCTACGCGCCCGGTTACGCCAAACTCACCACCTGACACACCCGTTACCACGTTACCTTTTACGATAAGAGGCGCCGCCGTCATAGAATAACCAGCTTTATAGTCGTCGACTTTTGCCTTCCAAACGACTTTACCAGTTTCCTGACTTAGGGCGACGATCTTCGCATCCAGTGTGCCAAAAATAACCAAATCGCCATACAGCGCGGCGCCACGGTTAACAACATCACAACAAGGAAGAATACCGTCCGGAAGCCGGTGATTGTACTCCCATATCTCCTGGCCCGTTCTTGCATCCACCGCAAATAACCGCGAGTATGACGCTGTAACAAAAATTCGACCGTTATAAATAACGGGCTGGGCTTCTTGGCCTCGTTGCTTTTCTCCACCAAAAGAAAATGACCACGCCGGCACTAAATCTTTCACCGTCGCTGCATTTATCTTATCCAACGGGCTATAGCGCTGAGCTTTTGTACCAATACCGTAAGACACGACGTTTTGCGTATTGACGGCATCGTTAAGAATATCGTCATCCGTCACGCCCGTGCTAACAGTTTCTTGTGTTTGCACCTTATCTACTGCAATTACGCTGGGCTCCTCTTTGTCACCGCAGGCAGTAACGGCCAACGCCACTAAAATAAAGGCCCCAATTGTTTTTTTGTTTAGCATTTTCTTATCACTCCGAATCGTTCATTTATTATCGCAACTTACCGGCCAAGCCTAATAAGTATTTAGGATGGCGAGGCCGCGTGTAAAATCCCTCAGTATCTCTTTAAGTTTTACGCTCGAAACTCCCCGTTTTTATTTTTTAAAAAATATTAACTGAGATTTTAATGTGAAATACTGCTGGTCGAGTTTAACATAAAGACCTTTTCACTCAAGACCTTTAAGATATGAGCAAACTCATCTATAGCGACCTTGGTAATGGCATTAGCTGCATCGACTCTCAATACGTACGCGCCGGTTTAGCCAGCTGTTATTTAATCGAACAAAACAACCACGCTGCGTTTATTGACGTTGGAACAAACTATACCGTCCCATTGTTACTCGAGCTGCTCGAGAAGAAAAACATCCCGCTGGAAAATGTAGGTTACGTCATTCCCACCCACGTGCACCTCGACCACGCTGGAGGTGCAGGTAGTCTTATGCAGCAGCTTCCGAACGCGCAACTCATTATCCACCCTCGTGGCGCAAGGCATATGATAGATCCCAGTCGGCTGCAGGCTGGAGCGTCTGCCGTCTATGGCGCAACTGAGTTTAAAAAGCACTACGGCGACTTAATTCCTATTCACGAAGACCGCGTCACTGAAGCCGACGATGGCTTTAGCATCAACTTTCAGGGCAGAAAACTTGAGTTCATTGACACACCCGGCCACGCAAAACATCATTTCTGCATCATCGACAAATCAAGTAAAGGCATGTTTACCGGCGACACCTTTGGCGTCGCTTACCCCGAGCTGACTGTGAACGGGCGGCCTTTTATTTTTCCGCCCTCATCACCCGTGGATTTCGACCCCGACGACTGGCTAACTTCCATCGACAAATTAATGGCAACGGGTTGTGACCGTGCCTACCTGACGCATTACAGCAGCGTCGAAGACCTCGAACCTTTGGCCGCCACATTACGCGAAAGAATTAAGCTGTTTGCACAAATGGCTCAACAGTCCAGTAATAATGAGGCGCTAGCCAGTCAGATTAGTCGTTATTTAATCGACCAAGTCGTCGCCACAGGCTGCCCGCTAGATAGGGCCAAGATCATGGACGTTCTGACCTTAGACATAGAGCTGATCACTCAGGGTCTAGGTGTCTGGCTTGAAAAAAACAGCCGAAAGTAGTATATTGTCTGGCTATCTAAGAAGTAAATCTCTTATGAAAATACCGTTAGGGCTCGTCCAGGAGAATGGCAGTGGGGCAATACTCAGAAAAATACGTTCAGTCGCTAAACGAGCCGGAAGTCTTCTGGGCTGAGGCCGCAAAAGCCGTCGATTGGAACCAGCCTTGGGATTGCGTATTAGATAGCTCCGAAGCCCCTTACTATCGTTGGTTTTCTGGCGCAAAATTAAACACCTGTTACAACGCATTAGATCGTCACGTAAAAAATGGCCGCGCCGATCAGGCCGCTTTAATTTACGACAGCCCCGTTACGGACTCACAAAAAACTTATAGTTACCAACAGCTCCTTGATGAAGTGTCAAAGCTCGCCGGTGTTTTGTCTGACCTGGGCGTTAGCAAAGGCGACCGCGTATTGATCTATATGCCAATGATTCCCGAAGGTGTGATGGCGATGCTCGCTTGCGCTCGAATTGGCGCCGTTCACTCGGTGGTGTTTGGTGGTTTTTCGGCTGCCGAATTAGCCACCCGTATCGATGATGCAAAACCAAAAGTGATCCTGTCTGCCTCGTGCGGCATTGAAGGTAACCGTGTTATCAAATACAAGCCCTTACTCGACGGCGCGATTGAACTGTCTCAGCACAAACCCGTTCATAACGTTATTTTGCAACGCCCCCAAGAAACAGCCGATATGCAACAAGGTCGTGACGTTGATTGGGCGAGCGCTGTAGCAAGCGCAACGCCGACTGACTGCGTGTCCGTTGAAGCCACTGACCCACTTTACATTCTCTATACATCGGGCACCACGGGGCAACCTAAAGGCGTCGTTCGCGATAACGGTGGTCACGCCGTCGCCATGATGTGGACGATGAAATATCTTTACAATATCAAGCCCGGAGAGGTTTTCTGGGCTGCGTCGGATATCGGCTGGGTCGTTGGGCATTCGTATATTTGTTACGCGCCATTAATGAAC